>CALCTI010000675.1 GCA_937894105.1 uncultured cyanobacterium | reverse complement strand
ATTGTGTGCATAAACTGCTATGCAGTGGGCGAGCAAAGCATCTGCCTCTACCTCCGCCAAGGGATCCTCTGGACCGATCTAGACAAAACTAACGCCGTGGGTGAGGGCTAAGCGAGCGATGCCGGTAAAATCTTTTACCCCCATGGCAATATTTTGGCAGCCGTCGGTGGTAGCCGTACCGCCATTGCCAGGCACGCACAGCACCTGGGTAATGGCTGGATCCCTCAGCAGCGTTCGAGCGATCCCGTGCTCACGACCTCCGTTCCCAACGACCAAAATTTTCACCGCTGCCCGTCTCCTTTTGTCACCATCATCACTGGTCTCCCATTAAACCCTGTTCCCTTCAGCAGCCACAATGGGGGCTGTCCCCCTCCACGGCGATCGCCCTCAAATCGCTAACACCATCTAGGATCCTATTCCCATATTCCGCCCCTTATCCCGTCATCCACCTCGTCATAAATTTCCCCATAACAAGATGCTACCGTTCTAAAGGGCGCGCCCTAGAAAGCACTAGGGCAATATGTAAGGAGCAGTATTGTAAAAACTTAATTACGTAATTACGAAGCCCCGACGATCAAGCCCTGCCATCAACTAAACTTGCGGGTCAAACCCTTGAAATACGCGCTTACACGCTACGTAGACTTAACCAGATCTTAAGACGGATTATGCCAGCTATGACTACTTCGATTGTGACCGGTGCCGCAGGGTTTATTGGCTCCCACCTGGTGGATGCTTTGCTTGCGCGGGGCGATCGCGTCATTGGCATCGATCAGTTCAACGACTATTACGACCCCACCCAAAAGCGCCGAAATATTGCCCATCTGGCGACGAACGATAAATTTGAGCTGATTGAGGGCACTATCCAGGATTTAGATTGGGTGAGCCTGTTGAAAGATGTGGACTATGTGTATCACCAGGCGGCCCAGGCAGGAGTGCGGGCGAGCTGGGGGGAAGGGTTCAAGGATTACACGGCGCGGAATATTACGGCGACCCAGTTGATTTTGGAGGCGGCGAAGGTGACCCCGACCCTGAAGCGGCTAGTATATGCGTCCACGTCGTCGGTGTATGGGGAAGCGGAGACGATACCCACCAGCGAAAAGCTATGCCAGAAGCCAGTGTCTCCCTACGGCATTACGAAGTTAGCGGCGGAACAAATGTGCTGGCTCTATCACCGGAATTTTGATGTGCCGGTGACAGCGCTGCGGTATTTCACAGTGTATGGTCCTCGCCAGCGGCCGGATATGGCGTTCCATAAGTTTTTTAAGGCGGCCCTGGAGGATGGCAGTATTCCGATTTATGGGGATGGGCTCCAAACTCGGGATTTTACGTTTGTGTCGGATGCGATCGCGGCGAATCTTCAGGCGGCAGAAGCCGGGGCGATCGGGGAGATGTTTAATATTGGCGGCGGCAGTCGGGTGGTGTTGAACGAGGTGTTGGATACCATTGATGCGATCGTGGATAAGCCCATTAAGCGGGATTATCAGGGGCGGGCAATGGGAGATGCTCGCCATACCGCTGCCGATGTATCGAAGGCGAAGGAGATTTTGGGCTATCAGCCAAAGGTCTCGCTTAAAGAAGGATTAACGAAGGAGTGGAACTGGATTCAGCAGTTCTACAGCTAAAAAAAGGGCAGGTAATCTGGCTAAGTAATAGTTGCTTGGGAGAAAGTCGTCGAAGCAGAACACACAACCCGAAAGCCCATGGTGCCGCAACGACTTTCACGTAAGTTGTAACGACGGCTGGCTGACCGGCAGATTTCCGGACCATATCCCCAGGAGCAACCGCGTACTAGCTGGTTTGTTGACGTGCCATCAACCCATGGACTTCCGTTTGTGGGGGCGCCCTCATAATCGTCGTGCCAGGTGTCTTCACACCACTCCTCAGGATAACCGTGCATATCGTGTAGTCCCCAAACATTTGCAGGAAAGCGTCCCACCTCAGCTGCAAGTTTCCGAGCGACAAACGGTGCACCCAGGGTCTCTTCAAAGGCGAGGTCGAAAACCAAGAGAGCATCTTTCTGAACTGAAAGGTAAGTGGCCAAGTCCAAAGTTAAAGTTTCGCCAAAAGTAAATGGTGCTATTTTCCCGGCCCGACATGCATACTCCCACTGGGCCTCACTGGGTAATCTAAAGTCTTGTGATAATTCTCGTGATAAGCGTTGGCAGAATTCTCGAGCGTCATCCCAAGACACTCGAGAGACTGGAAACTCGTTGCCTCTGTAAGGAGAGTGACTTAAAAGTAGGCTAAGGGCGAACGCACTGAGTCTTGCCCCCCAACGCCATTGAGCCTGGGTGATGGGATAACGGCCCATCCAGAACCCTTGAGCAAACGTCACCCGATGCTGCGGTCCTTCGCTCTTGTTTCTCCCTTTCTCAGTGCGATGTGATCCCATAAAGAAGCTACCAGCAGGAACCCATACCATTTCCAACGGCGTACTTCCCAAATCAAAGATATGCCTTACTCTTTCCCCTCTTCTCTTCGTAATTTGACCGTCGAGGGTCACCGATGCTGCGGTGAAATTAAACGGTTTGCCAGACAGCGCCGCAGGCTTTGAGACGGAGACAGGTTCGGGAGATGGATGCTGCGCAGCGTAGTAAACATACTTATTGCCAGCGATATTATCGCCACTGCTCTGGTTCTCCTGGTTGATCTCTGTTGTTGGAGTTGGTTCTGGGGCGGGTGGTTGTTGCGGTTTCTGCTGGGGCTTAGATTGCGTTTGGAGCTGGAAAGGATGCTTAGGATTCTCCTCCCGAAATGCCTCGTACAACTCTTGTAAAGCGCTATTCCCCTCTGCCCAACGAACTAGATCAAAGCTCACCGTGTCCATTGGCTGGCTGCTGGCAACAATACTTTCCAGATGCCAGTCCAGCTCCTCCGCCACGAAAATCTTCAGCCTGCTGTAGTCCCGATAAACACTTTGCAGGGCTTTGCGAAATTGTTTTTTATCCTTACGCGTCCAAGCCATAGCCCATCAAAATCGGCAGTAATTTCTCGAATTGTAACCTTGGCGCTATCCTCTCTCACCGGTCTTGAATCGCCCCACAGCCCACCATCGGCTGATCCCCTGTCTGCCCGCGTTTGCCGCCCCTTTCCCAACTACGTCACCTGGGAAAAAAGGGTTTAAAATAAGCGAGTTCATGGTGGACGGCATGGGCAACATCGCTAAACTACGCGATTTCCATCGCCGCTACTTTTCACTGTCGTAATTTCGACCCCCTGCGGAGTAACTATGGTATTGGCCCATCAAGGCATTACAAATACTCATATTGAGAACTGTACGGTTCTTCCGACGCCAAACGAAATCAAAGCACTTCTTCCCCTGAACGGTTCCGCAGAGCGCACCGTCCTCAAGTTTCGCGGCGAAGTTGAAAATATTCTCGACGGTAAGGACTCTCGCCAATTTGTGGTGGTGGGCCCTTGCTCAATTCACCATATTGATTCGGCGATCGACTACGCCCGACGGCTGCGAAGATTGGCAGATAAAGTGAGCGACAAGCTGCTGCTGATTATGCGGGTGTATTTCGAAAAGCCTCGCACCACCGTTGGTTGGAAAGGGTTGATTAATGACCCGGATATGGACGATTCCTTCCACGTGGAAAAAGGGCTAAAGCTGGCTCGACGGTTGTTGATTGAAATTGCTGAAATGGATCTTCCGGCGGCAACGGAGGCTCTGGATCCCATTGTTCCCCAGTACATTAGCGATTTGATTACCTGGTCGGCGATCGGGGCGCGCACCATCGAATCTCAAACCCACCGGGAAATGGCTAGCGGTTTATCCATGCCCGTGGGGCTCAAAAATGGTACCAACGGCAACATTGGCGTGGCTCTCAATGCCCTAAAAGCCGCCCGAGGCTCCCACAGTTTTCTCGGCATTAACGCTACGGGGCAAGTCAGCGTATTCAGAACCAGTGGCAACCCCTACGGACATATTATTTTGCGAGGCGGCGGCGGCGGAACGAACTACGAGTCAGAGAAAATTAGAGCTGTCGAGAAGCAAATTGAGGACGCGGGATTACCC
Source organism: uncultured cyanobacterium (assembly GCA_937894105.1). GTDB lineage: Bacteria > Cyanobacteriota > Cyanobacteriia > CACIAM-69d > CACIAM-69d > CALGDE01. Next base: position 8,862 of record CALCTI010000675.1, on the reverse strand, counting down.
CCTCGGTTAGTCATTGACTGTAGCCACGGTAATTCTAATAAGGACCATACGCGCCAAGGGGGCGTTTTCGGGGAAATTATCGATCAGGTTAGAACTGGGAACCGATCCATTGTGGGCACCATGCTTGAGTCCCACTTGAATCCTGGCAACCAGCCGATCGCCCCCAGCATAGAAGCCTTGGAATATGGGGTTTCCATCACTGATAAATGCATGGGCTGGGAAGAAACTGAAGCCCTGCTAATGGATGCTTACCATCGCCTTTAAGGTTCTATTAGCATCTCCTGAAACTCCCTTGGTACTTCGCGGTGACCGTGACGGTTTTGTTATGCTCACCGCCAACCTAAACGAGCACGAACACCTCAGCAAGCATGGGCAACTATGAACAAAAAATTGGTTTGGTACATCAAGGCCCAAGCGGGCGTCCTGCTATTTCCCTTTGGTCTGTGCTTGTTCGGTCAGGCTGTTCAAAACCGTATTGCGGGTGATCCCTGGTTTTGGTGGGGCACCGGGAGCTTGGCGGTCATCAATGCTGGTATCGGCCTAATGATTGAAAGTGGTCTAATTGGCGGTTATCCTCGGGATCAACAGTCCGATGAGTCCTGAAATATCGGCACGAAAATTCCCTTGGGCACCCCCATTGGGCAATTCTTCTTAAGTGCCAGCTTGGTTAAGTTCCATATTGGGCGCTGTATTAAATGCTGTTGCCGTATCTTTCCGGTGGCAGGAGCTTTATGGATATGATGAGAAGTGGATGGTTATTCTGCATCAGCCCTATGGGATTATGGCGATCGCCCTCCAGAATTGCCCCTTGGGGTGGTTTAATCAAAGATACGAAGAATTATCCGCCAGCGCCAAACTAAGTACATCGACAACACATTATGTTAAAGGGATCTGTACTGCAACAACTTGTTGAACGCTGCCAACAAGGCTCCAGTCCCACTCCGTTTAACTATGGTGTGTACTACAAAAATACGCTGGTCTCCCTTTGCCACGCTTTGGAAGACAGCATCTTAGCGAATGGCTGCGCGCCCATTGTAATGACAGCGTTCCAGCGTGGAAAATGGTATTTGCAAGAGGCTGATCGCTACGCCAGCATTGCAGAAAAAGCCCACCACGTGATGATTTTGGCGGCCCCCGACGCGGGGTTTTCAGATCACCCCACTGGGCAGCTTGATAATGTGTCGTTGGTGTCTTTAACGCCGGAAGATCCCGTCTCCCAGGAATGGCACTTGGTGATTTTGTCGCCCACTTACACCGCTATGGTGATGTGTCAGGAGCTGACGGAAGAGGATTACGGTCCTGGCGGCATTCCAGAGGTGGATATTGAGCGCAAGTTTTACGGCTTTTGGACCTTTGAGGCGGATCTGGTGCTGCAAACGGTGGATCTGATGCTAGGCGCCTGCGATCGCTACAATCCAGAACTGCGTGATCGTTTAAAAGCCCAGGTGGATACCATTGCAGCGGATCTAGGGGATCGGGATACGACGGAGCAGCTCGGGGATACTGTGGATCGGGTGGTGACCTACCTTAAGGAAAGCCGCGCCATTTTACCGGGCACGGATTTAAAGTTTGCGGCGGAAGTTGCTCTGGACCGCAATCTAGCGTCTAATGAGTTTCAAGCATTTTTGCGTATGGCTCAGGCGATCGACCTTAGCGACGCGGCAAATCCCATGGCAGGGTCTGAAGTGGCGGCCCTCTGCGAGGCGATCGCCCAGCTATTGGACTTACCGGCCTGGCAAATTAAGCGCCTACGGCTGGCGGCCCTTCTGCACCGCATTGATTACTTGCCAGGCACTGGATACACCTTGGCTGACGAAGATGACAATAATGGCAATTCGGAGGGACCCACCTGTCCCCTACGTTCCGGAGCCCAGGCATTGCGTACGATGCCTAAGCTACGGGCGATCGCCCAAATTGTGAACCATCGCACCGAGCGTTGGGATGGGGAAGGGCTGCCGGGACAACTCGCCGCAGATGCGATTCCCCTAGAATCACGCATGATTGGTTTACTGGCAGAATTTCAACACTATGCCGCCAGTAGCGGGCTATCCCATAATGAGGCGATCGCTGCTGCCCTAGCCCACTGCCAAGCGGGAAGTGCAACATTGTGGGATCCGAAGCTAGTGGAAACCCTAGGATTATTGGCCATGGGACTGCAACAGGGACTGGGCTTACCCACTAGCCCCGTTAAAGTCAGCGCCGGACTCTGGACTTTAGACGACACCCCCGTTGTTTCAGCCGTTGACTCTCCAAGCAATTTAGCCAACGTCTAGCTGCTCAAACTTTACTCATCGAAAAGCATTAATTTAGATAATCGTTGGTAGGGCGTTTTCAACGACTTTATACCGCCTTTTCTAAATCCTAAATACTTGTTGGGAATAGATATTCAAGGCAAACCGATCTGAATACCCCGACTCATTAGCTCAATGCAGAGCTGACTGAGTGGGACGCTCCTTGGGCCTGCCTATCCGTTAACGAGTCTGCAAACAGGGAAAGGTCATAATCCCCCTCGATTTTCCGTTCTCGAGGAAGGACATTTGGCTTTCCTTATTCCGTTGAACTGAAATACTTGAATCTAAAGCTTGACCTTAAAAGCCAACAAGCAATGGCTTCTATGTATCTTAAATAACAAGCAATGCGGCGTGAACAATTTGCCTGCTTTTCAACGGCTGGGCAGTGTAAAGGCAATGTGGTCCAATCTCTGGATCCTCAACTCTACTCCCAAGAAAATTTGAACCTTGTTTAAGGGATTTACCCAGACTGCTAAGAACACTGACGCAGCAGGCAGTATGTCATGGACTATTCACTATTACGTAGATATACGGGGCTTTACGCCTTAACATTGTTATAGCTAATGTAACTACATCAAGAGATCGGCAATGGGGGGTGAGTATATTTACCATTGCTTGTGTCAAGATGCATCATGCGAATCAGGGAAAGCACGCAAGGAATAACGTATGAATCTACTCAATCGTCAGGTGGGATCTGCTCAAACTAGACAGGCGGCGCGCAATCAACAGGGGCATTTTGATGTCCATGGGGAGTCGTGGCTGGCACTAATGGTGGGAAATTCTCGGTGGCACTGGGGACAGTTTTTGGGCTACACCCTTCAGCATCAGTGGGATGTGCCTGAGTCCATTGGATTTACTAGTATGCCCGCGGATTTTAATGGAACTGTGGTGGCGGCATCGGTGGTGCCGAATGCGGTAGACCTCTTAAGCAGCAGTGTGAGGCTGGCTTACCCGGTGCGATCGCTAACCTTAGATGACGTGCCGCTGCAAAATATGTATCCTACCCTGGGTATTGACCGGGCTCTGGGAGTGTACGGCGCGGGCATAACCTATGGTTTCCCCACGATCGCCATTGATGCGGGCACGGCGTTAACGATTACGGTGGCAAATGGCGATCGCGAGCTATCCGGCGGCGCGATTATGCCGGGCTTTGGGCTACAGCTGCGAATGTTATCGGAGCAAACGGCAGGGTTGCCGCCGGTAACGGTACCGTCAGGGGCACTGCCGGAGCGCTTTGCTCGCGGGACTGCTGATGCCATTCGTAGCGGTGTGGGATATACCTTGGGCGCGGGAATTCGGGAGTTTGTCTCGTCGTGGCGATCGGTCTACCCCAACACCAGCGTGGTGTTAACCGGCGGCGATAGCGTGGCTTTATGGCGGCATTTAAACCTAATTGCGCCAGACTTAGCCGGCGGCATGGAATGTGACCCCAATGTTGTTTTTTGGGGCATGCGTGCTGTTATGGAGCGCCAGTAAACGATACGTGTGTTGAAAATACGGCGGTGTCAAGGCGCGTTGTAAAGACGTTAATATCTCTGCGTCTTCGATATCTCTGTGCCTTCACAATTTGTTCCGCGCTCTAGGTGCCAGCACCATAGTCATAAGTTCAGCATTTTTCCCCAAAGGTTTGCGGGCGTATGGCAACACGCCCCCATGTCCATTGCCCTATTTTGCTTAGGGTTGATAGACACACTCCACGACTCCGTTGCAACAGGCACGACAAGAATTTTGGGTAATTCAAAGTGGATTTAGTGGATTTATCTTAGACCTTAGTTAAAGGGCGACTAGCTGTTTTTTCGAGTTTAGGTACCGACGCAGACATTGCTTCTTCCAAAGGTGCTTTGCCGAGCCTTTCTTCTAGAACTCGCATCACTTGGCGTCCAAAATCCTTGGCGTCAGCTCGCCATGCTTCTAGGCAGACTTCCCCAAAGAAAGAGCCCAGGGGTTCTGGGTTCCACAGTAGCTTACGAGAATTCCACGGCATCATGCTCATGGGGTTATAGCCTGGCTTGAGAATGTTTTTCTCGAAGGCGTAATTTTCCAAATGGGTATGGGGTTGTAAACCAATAAAGAAGATAGCAGGCTCCACTTTATCTGCGCCAAAGACTTCTTCTAGGGCGCGATGGTAGGCGATTGTTTGGCGAATCGTTTCAAAGTTTTCGTCAATAACATTAAAGGAGTAATTAACAGAAACAATGTCGTTATAACCAGCTGCCTTTAAGTCTTTGCAGTTTTGTAAAACGGTTTTGAGGTTGTAGCCCATGCGCATTTTGCGCACTAGCAATTGGGAGCCGCTGGTGATGCCAATTTCAAAATAATTCATCCCCGTTTGCACCATTAGATCGCAAAGTTCCGGGTCTAAGTTGTCAGCACGAATATAGGCCGCCCAGTTAATATCATCCATGCCGGCATCTAGGATTTTTCTTAGCAGGTCTTTGGCATCGTCTATAAACCGCCGAGTGGGAATAAACTGAGCGTCGGTAAACCAGAAATTTCGCACGCCGCGATCATAAAGCTGGCGCATTTCCTCCACCACTTCGTCAGAGGGGTTAATGCGAACTTTTTTGCCTTCAATAACCGTATAAATGCAGTAGCAGCAACTGTGGGGGCAGCCGCGCTTGGTTTGAACGCCGATGTAAAAGTCTTTGTCGACGAAGTAAAAGTCGAAGCCGGGCCAAATGGTCTGGATGTAGTCGTAGTCGCAGGCGGTTTTTTCGATGGGGGCAGGGGCTTCGTGAATGAGGCGATCGCGAGGCTTTTCTTCACCGGCGACATAGCATCGCTCCTGATCCAGGGATCCACCCGCCAACAATTGGGTCAGTAGGGTTTCACCTTCGCCCACGGACACAACGCTGTCCTTAGGAAGCGATCGCCCCAACTGCTCATAAAACACACTCACAGCGCCGCCACCCACGACTGCCCGCGCCTCAGGATGGTACTGTCGTGCCCGCTTCAGCCCTCGCTTAATTAGTCTTTCATTGCGCCACAGCTCAGTGTAATAGGCGGTTGTCACCCGCAACCCACCCAGGGCACCACGCGCTTTAATGAGAGGATTTTTAGCATAGTAAAACTCAAAGGCGTGCTGGAGAGGATTGCCACCTCGTCCCCCCACCGGCGCATAAATTTGAATATCACGCCAGGAGAAGACCAGCAGATCTGGCTGAAACTCGTCCACTTCCCGGTCCAGCGCGGGCTTAAAATCCAACGGCGGCACTGTACCCAAGTCGAAAATGCGCTGCTCCACATCGTGAAACTGCTTATGGACGAAATCGGCCAAATACACCGCGCCAATGGGAAAAATTGGATTACAGGGCAAGCGCACGTAAAGAATGCGGTTATGCACAGGGCGCGTTGCGGTGGCTTGGTCGGTCACAGCCTGGATCCTCAGCAGATGTAAATAAGGGTTGACAGAGAGTTCTGAAATTGTTGGTGTGTACAAGCCATACGGTTTCACCCACATTGCTTTAAGGAACACTTTTATTTTTTATATATCTTAACGGTTTGTCCCCGGTCGCGCCTACGGTTGATGACGAAAAGTCGCGCATCTAGACGAGAAAGTGCTGAAAAGTAATGTTTAGTGAGAAAGGTTCCCCAGATCTTATGGGTAGGGCGATCGCTGAATTTAGCCCTAGATTCCCACTAAATTCGCCCCAAAGACGATGATTGTTTGGGAGCATTTCTTTCTTTGAAAAGGGCGAAGCCTCGTGGAAGTTTTTGTCAATTTTCTAATAAATCTCTAATAAAATGGCCGTTTTTTCTGTTGAGGAAAGAAAAAGCACCTCCTCCTAGATTAAGAGGTATTTAAGGAGAGGTGACTAATAGGAGAACGTCCGATGATTGTTGTTGTCTATGCGGAAAAATGACCTTAGAATCAACAATATCTGAGCGCATGTTTAGATATTTTCAGGGTCGCTTCATCAAGGCTTACTATCTGGTTCATCGGCGCGTCGGTGAATCCAATCCCTATTCCAGACATTTGGTGGTGGATTTGGAGCATTCTTCCTTTTCCATTGCCCTAAGACTTTGTGTTTGCGTCTTCTAGACTTAGCCAGTCAGAGGGGCGTCGCCATGGGGGCTGGTTGGGGGAAAGTGCTTTTCAAGATGGCCTTAGCATTAGGAATTTGATATCTCGTCGCATTTTTGCCGAGCTACCGGCCAGCGAAAAATAAGGTTAAGGAAGGCGGTTTGTCTCGAGATTATCTCGACAACGTTGGCGTTAATGCTGCTCAAGCTATTAACTGCAATGCTGCCTCTTGCCATTGCGAGATAGGAGATTCAAAGGCTAAGGACTGAGTAAACAACTGGCTAATTTATTTTGCTTGCCCCATTTGCTCCCGCTCAATGCTAATGGACCCTAGAACATTGCCCCCTGTTTCCTCTTCCCCAGCGCTCAAGGATTCTCCACCGCCTCGAGTCCCCCACGATGGGGACCCAGAAATGGATAATTCGCCCTCACTGGGTTTAAATTCTCGGCTTCGGGACTTGCCCACCCATCGCTATTCAATGGATTTGAATAGTCCTGGGCAGTTATTCCTTGATGCGTTAGAAGAGGATCCGCTCCTGCCGGGAACGATCTTGAAAGAGGATAGAAAGTTCGTTGGCTTTTTGTCGCGAAGGCGTTTTCGGAAACATTTAAGTCGACTTTATGGACAGGAGCTTTTCCTACGCCGTCCTTTGAAGGTGCTGTATAAATACGTCCAGGTGCAACCTTTGGTCTGTGAGTGTGACCTGCGGGTGGATAAGGCGGCACGGCTGGCGTTGAAGCGATCGCCCGAAACGCTCTACGAGCCCATTGTCGTAAGTTACAGCAAGGGCAGTTACGGTCTGCTGGATATGCACCAGCTTTTGATTGCCCAGTCTACGATGCACAAGCTGGCCGTACGTCAGGTACGGGAGCAAGCTCGGGCTCAAATTATCCAAACGGAAAAAATGGCCAGTATTGGCACCATGATGGCGGGGATCTCTCATGAAATTAAGAACCCTGTCAATTTTATTTCGGGCAACACCGTTTATTTAAAACAGTATGTGGAGGATTTATACGACCTGATTGATGCTTATCAGAAGGAATGCCCCGAGCGATCGCCTGACTTGTTGGAAATGGAAGAAGAAATCAATTTAGATTTCCTTCGCAAGGATTTATCCTGTCTTGTGAACAGCATTAAGGTGGGCTCAGACAAGCTCAAAGAGATTGTTACTGGACTTCAGCATGTTTCCTATGCCGGTAATAATGAGCACCGGGAGGCAGATTTAGCGGGCTGTCTAGATAGCACTTTAATTGTGCTTAATAATCGATTAAAAGACGGCATTGTACTGATTAAAAATTATGGGGAAATGCCGTTAGTTCCCTGTAATTCTGGGCAGCTCAGTCAAGTATTTCTTAATTTGATTAGTAATGCTATTGATGCCCTGCTGGAAGAGCGTGATCGCCGTCGCGAGGACCGTCGCAAAGAGATGGCCTCAGTTAATGCGGCTGCCGGCTCCCAGGTGAAGAAGCTTTCTTGGCAGGAACAATCAAAAATTATCACTGGCGAAGATGACGAATGGACGCCCACCATCGAAATCACAATGTCCATGCGCAGGGGACCGGATATTTCCTTGCAAGGATCCCGTGTGGCGGGGGAGGATCGGGCTGACGATGATAGCTCGGGGAAGGATATTACCCTATCGGCAGATTGGTGGGTCTCAGTGATCATTGCCGATAATGGTCCGGGGATTCCTGAAAATATTCAAGCTCGTATTTTTGACACATTTTTCACCACAAAGGCGATCGGAAAGGGCACTGGATTAGGGTTAGCCATTAGTCACGATATTGTGGCCAAGGGGCATGGGGGATATTTGTGCTTACAGTCTCCTCGTATGGACGCCGCCGATAAAACCTTGGATCATGCTAACCATGGGGATTCCTCTGCGGATTCGACTGTTAATTTAGCCGATACGCATGGGAACGAAGATCCGGAACGCGCTGGCAACACCAACATTGGTATGGGTGATTTGCCAGGGACACTCTTTGAAGTGTTGCTGCCTTTGGAGGCCAAGGACAATCAAGATAATTAGGCCGTTAATAGAGGGGGGCAAAAGCCATATTGGCGGGCTTTGAAACACTCTTTTAAAGCTTTATTGCTCCCTGGTTGAGAGTCTGTACGATAGGGGCTTCAGCTTTTATGCTTGAAATATCTGCCGTGTTTTTTAGTGTTGGTTGCGTTTAGTTTCGCATCCTGGAGTATGGGTATTTCTGTGGGCGATCGCCTAGTGATCCAGGCTGAGATTTTTCCGTTTGGACTATTGGGATTGGGGATTGGGGCTGCGTTGGCGATCGCCCCAGCCCAGGCTCAAATCACCCCCGCCCAAGATGGAATTAATACCCGAGTTCATACATCAGGCGCGGAAATTGTCATCACCGGCGGTCAGGCTTCCCAAGGCGGCGAGAATTTATTTCATAGCTTCCACCAGATCAATATCGATGCAGGTGAGACTGCTAACTTTGTGACGCCCAGTGGGACAGCGGCAGTGCTGGGGCGCATTGGCGGCGGCGATCAGTCTTTGATTGACGGCACCATTCAGCTGACTGGAT
>CALCTI010000674.1 GCA_937894105.1 uncultured cyanobacterium | reverse complement strand
TAGAAAACCGGTGACGTTTGTAGCGAGTGCCCATAACCTTGCCCCGTTATTCTCGCTCAGAGCTTGCCACGTCAGTTAAATTGACAATGCCAGATCTACGGGTAAATCAGGTGGTGACGGCGAAAGGGTAAACCGAGCGTCCTACTCAAATCGTTGTTATTCTGTGGCGTGCAGGTGTTTTAAATTATCAATTTGTCTTGTTCCTATGCCCCAACGCCCGATCGCCATTGACTTGTTTGCCGGTGCTGGGGGGCTTAGCTTGGGGTTCGAGCAGGGTGGATTTGATGTGGCGATCGCGGTGGAAATTGATCCGGTTCACGGGCTGGTGCACCATTTCAATTTTGCCCAGTGGGTTACTTTACCGCGCTCCGTTAAAGAGGTTACGGGCAAAGCGCTGCGGGAAAAAATCCGAGCCCAGGGAGGCGATGGGGATTTAGATGTGGACGTGGTGATGGGCGGTGCGCCGTGTCAGGGATTTTCGCTTATTGGACAGCGGGCGTTGGACGATCCGCGTAATTTTCTGGTGAAGGAATTTTTGCGCATCGTGCGGGAGGTGCAGCCAAAATATTTCCTGTTTGAAAACGTAAAAGGGTTGACCATTGGTCGCCATCGTCAATTTTTGAAAGAGTTGATTGGGGAGGCGGAGGCGGCAGATTATCAGGTGGTGACGCCGTGGCAGGTTCTGAATGCGGCGGATTTCGGGGTGCCGCAAAATCGGGAGCGATTGTTTTTGTTGGGGGCGCGACGGGGGTTGCCGCTGCCGAATTATCCCGAGCCTTCAGATGATCAAAGCGATCGCCCCACCTGCCAAGATGCCTTGGCGGATTTGCCCGACGCGGACACCTTTGCCCAATTGCGCGATCGCGATACGGTCAAATTAAAAACACCGCCAATGCCCGTGAGTGCCTACGGTCAAAAAATGCGATGTAGCTCTCCCAATGCCTGGCATTTTGGCTACCAGCGCTACTGGGATCCCCAAATTTTAACCAGCAGCGTTCGTACCCAGCACACTCGAAAAATTCGCGATCGCTTCCGTCAAACCCGACCCGGCACCCGCGACCAGCCCTCCCGCTTTCTCAAACTGGATCCCAACGGCGTCGCCAATACCTTGCGAGCCGGGACCGATTCGGCGCGGGGAGCATTTACGAGCCCTCGCCCGATTCATTACCAGTACAATCGCTGCGTTACGGTGCGGGAAATGGCGCGGCTGCATGGATTTCCCGATTGGTTTCGGCTTCATGCCACAAAATGGCACGGGGCACGGCAAATTGGCAATTCGGTGCCGCCGCCCCTGGCACGGGCGATCGCCGCAGAAATTATCCAAGCCCTGGGGCACACTCCAAACCGTCCCGCTGAAATTTACGAGCTGGGCGATCGCCATTTGTTGTCGATGGATATTTCAGCGGCGTGCCGTTACTGGAAAATTGACAACCCCTTTGCTCCGCGATCGCGACCTGCTTTTGCCGCCTCTACGGATTAAGTTAGATCTCAAAACCTTAGGGCGTGTCATCAATTAATCTCCAGAAGCCTTATGCAGTGGGGAGTACGCGCCCTTTAAAAACAAACAAGGCTAGGGGCTGAAACCCTTACGGCTTTTGACCTAGGGATTCAAGCGTCCGCGCCAAATCATAGGATTCAAAATCGTCTTCTAAAATAAAACTAATTCGACTTCGACTTTTCTGGGAAATACCAATGGTCGCAACCAACACAACGGCAGCCTCTAACAACACCCAATCGCCCCCCATTGCACCGTTGGAAAATGGCGATCGCCTCCACCGCCCCGAATTTGAACGACGCTACGCTGCCTCACCGCACGTCAAAAAAGCCGAACTCATCGAAGGAATCGTATACGTGGCATCTCCCCTCCGCTTCACTCCCCATGCCAAACCCCATGGCACCCTTTTTGGTTGGCTATGGACCTACACAGAAAATGTCCCTGGGTTAGAAGTAGGGATTGAACCAACGGTACGCCTGGATAATGACAATGAACCGCAGCCAGACATCGTTTTATTTCGGGAACAGGGCGGCGCGTCAATTGATGAAGATGGCTATATTTCCGGTGTTCCTGAGCTGGTCGTAGAGATTTTAGCCAGCACTGCTTCCTATGATTTGCACGGCAAGAAGCAAGCCTATGAACGCCACGGGGTCAAAGAATATATTGTGTGGCGAACGTTTGATGGGGTGATTGATTGGTTTGTATGGCGGGATGGAGCCTATGAGTTTCTAGAGGCTGATGAAAGTGGGATTGTGAAAAGCGTTGAGTTTGAGGGGCTTTGGTTGGATGTTGCTGCGGCTTTAGGGAATGATCAGGCGGCGGTGTTGCGATCGCTCTAAACCGGCATCGACAGCATGTCTTGAAGTTTAGGAGTTTTAATTCTGACCGACCTGAATATTGCGGTAAACCTGAGCCATTGGAAGCGCGATCGCCCCACTCAATCCCACCTCATCATCCAAGCCGCCGTACCCCTTCAAGGACCAATTTCCATCATTGGTTCGAGAGAAAACTTCGATTTGGCAATGGTCTTGACGGACCAAAACATAATTTTTCACAGAAGGTAAGCTTCGGCAAAGATGGATTTTTTTACCGCGATCGCGAACGTCTGTTGATTTTGATAGCACCTAATGCAACAGCCGAATTGATAATGATGTCGTTGTGGATT
>CALCTI010000673.1 GCA_937894105.1 uncultured cyanobacterium | reverse complement strand
ATCGTTAATGGCGTCTCCCACCTTGCCAATGAGCAAAATCCATCCCGCCAGCCCCTGACTCATCCCCTTATCTTTTTTTAATTATTACTGCAGAAAATAGATCAACACATTCGCCGTAATGGCCGGCCCCAAATCCCCAGCACCATAGGCCAGCTTTGTGGAAAGGGACAAAGGCTGAGGTGAACCACCCCCAGGATTCGATCCAGAAACTGCTGGATTGGACATAAATTAAGGCTCCTTAACCGGCAGAGATTTTGGGGGCAAATGGGCAATCCACCCGCTCTAATTTAAACCTTGCCAAGCATTTTCCCGTTGCGACAGTGCTCAAAAGTGTTCAAAGACCAAAGCTTCAAAGGCTTTGCGTGAAATTTTGACGATAAAACTTTGGCAATAAAATTTGGACAATAAAATTTCGACACCTGACCGTTTCCCCATAGCCCCAGTAATTTGCTGCAAGCTTAAACCTTGGGGCTCCCTGATTAAGGAGGGCTTTATGTCAATTCAGGCTTTGATAATAAAGTTTTGACAATAAAAAGCGCCTCAGGCTCTCTGATGATGATTCCTGAAGCGCCCCTATTCTTAACTACTCTCAAATTCTTCTTCGCAGTCTTCTTCGGCATTCGTAGGGTGCGGGTCAACGCACCACCCAAAGCTCAAATTCTGCTGGGAAGTTTACAACCTACAAATCTAGGGCGTGTCGTCAATTAATCTCCAGAAGCCTTATGCAGTGGGGAGTACGCGCCCTTTAAGAATAAACAAGGCTAAGGGCTGAACCCCTCACGGATCTTGACTTAGGGATTCAATTGATGAAAGCCCCTAGTTCCACTTGGCAGCCACTAGCTCAGCCAAGTCAACCACCCGTTGGCTGTAGCCCCACTCGTTGTCGTACCAGGAAACCACCTTAATCATGTCGCCGCCCATGGTCATGGTGAGGCTCGCATCAACGGCGGTGGACTCGTCCATACCCTTGTAGTCGCAGGACACCAAAGGCTCATCGCTATAGCGAATAATGCCCTTCATGCTGGTCTCAGCCGCGCTCTTCAGCACTTCATTCACCTGTTCGGCGATCGTGCTCTTCTGCACCTGCACCTCCTGGTCCTCCACGGTCACGTTTGGGGTGGGAACGCGCATGGCAATACCATTTAGCTTGCCCGCCATCTCCGGCAACACCAAAGCAACCGCCTTCGCCGCACCGGTGGAGGTGGGAACAATATTCATAGCTGCGGCACGGGCACGACGCACATCCCGGTGGCTTGCATCCAGCAGACGCTGGTCGCCGGTGTAGCTGTGGGTGGTGGTCATGGTGCCCTTGACGATGCCGAAGTTGTCGTTCAGCACCTTGACGATGGGCGCTAGGCAGTTGGTGGTACAGCTAGCGTTGCTGACCACGTTATGGGCATCAGGGTCATAGTTTTTGTGGTTAACGCCCATAACGTAGGTGCCGATGTTGCCGCCTTTTCCGGGGGCGGTAATTAGAACTTTCTTGGCTCCAGCTTGCAGGTGCTTGGAGGCTCCTTCTTCGGTGACAAAGACGCCGGTGGATTCAATGATCAAATCAACGTCCCAGTCTGACCAGGGAAGGTTCAGGGGATTGCGATCAGAGGTGCACTTGATAACGTTGCCGTTAACAGTAATGGTGTCCTCTCCGTGGGAAATATCGGCGTCGCACCGACCCAACATGGTGTCGTACTTGAGCAGGTGGGCGTTGGTTTTAGGATCTGATGTGTCGTTTAGCCCCACTAGCTGCAAATTGCTGTTTGTACGTGTTGTTAAACAACGGACGAAATTACGACCAATACGCCCAAATCCATTAATTGCGACTCTAACCACTACGCCTTCCCTCGGGTTGAAATGTTGACAAAGATCTACTAGCTAAGATCTATTGATTGTCAACAAATAATATCCCATGACCTGAATACT
>CALCTI010000672.1 GCA_937894105.1 uncultured cyanobacterium | reverse complement strand
ACGATGACTAGCGATCGCCCCTCTTTCATTTGCACATCCGCCGCCCGCTCCAACAATCCCGAACTTAAGCCCGTCGCCAACTTCGCCACCGTCCCCATACTGCACGGAATAATCAGCATCCCCGCCGTTCGGTAGGAGCCACTGGCGATCGTGGCTCCCACATCATTCCAGCGATGGCAAATTAGCGTACCCGACTCCCAAACGCCAGCCTGATCGCGCCAGAACTCCTCCTGCTTCACCGGGTCCTGGGGCATGGCAATGCCCATTTCATGCTGCCACACCTGATACGTAGCTCGCGATGCCACCACATCCACCGCAAAATCCGCTGCCAACAAATATTTCAGCGATCGCACCGCATAAATTAAGCCCGACGCCCCTGAAATTCCTAGGGTCAGCGATCGCCCCCCATTCACCTGTGGCTGGCTCGTCGCGGTCGAAACGTCGCTATGTTGGCACATGGAAATCTTTGCTCAGTGGGATATGACTTCCATTATATTTCGATTTATTAAGAGTTTTCAGATTCTGATTGCCCCAGAGACCATAGGTGCAGCATTCGGCAGCCTAATTCATAACCGCCTATAGGGGCAAAATAATTCTGACTGTGCTGCCTTCACCAAGCTTTGACGCGCAGGTAATGGAGCCTCCGTGTTTTTCGGTCACAATCTGATGGGCGATCGCCATCCCCAATCCCGTACCTTTCCCCACTCTCTTGGTCGTAAAGCCCTGCTCGAAGATCCGCTCAACCGCATCGGGCTCTATGCCACAACCATTGTCTCGAATCTGAACCTGCACCCCCTCGCTCATGATCACCGTGTGAATTTGAATCCGATTCGGCTCCCGCTCGATTTCCTCACAGCTCTTGCCCCGATTCGCATCGTCAAACGCATCGATCGCATTCGCCAGAATGTTCATAAACACCTGATTCAACTGACCGGGGAAACACTGCAACTCTGGCAGTTCGCCATAGTACTTAGTAATCTCCACCGCCGGACGGGCCTCGTTGGCTTTGGTGCGGTGTTTGAGAATCAGCAGCGTGCTGTCAATTCCGTCGTGGATATCAAACGCCGTCTTATGTTCGACATCCATCCGCGAGAACGTCCGCAAGCTCGTGCTGATGCTGCGGATGCGATCAGCACCGGTATTCATCGACTCGATCAGATTCGGCAGGTCCTCGCGCACGAAGTCTAGGTCGATCGCCTCGATTTCGTCTTCGATCTCGGCGTCAGGCTCGGGGTACTTCTCTTGGTAGAGATCGATCAATCCCAGCAGGTCTTGCACATAGTCCTTTGCGGGCTTGATATTGCCTTGCAAGAAGCCGACGGGGTTATTGATTTCGTGAGCAACCCCTGCAACGAGATTACCGAGCGCCGACATCTTCTCGCCTTGAACAAGCTGCAGTTGGGCCTGTTGCAGGTCGGTCAGGGCGGTTTGGGCTTGATCGTAAAGCTGGGAATTTTGCAGGGCGATCGCCCCTTGAGCACACAGAAATTCAACGACCGTTTGGCAACTAGGGGTAAACACTCCTTGGGTGGTGGGATGCTCGAGGTAGGCGATCGCCACCAATTGCCCTTGATTGAGCAAGGGTAAACAGAGCACGCTTTGGGGTTGATTCTTCAGCAAATACCCTGGGAGAATGCCGGGAATATCAATTTTTGCCTCGTCGATCAGAACGGATTCTTGGGTATTCTTCACGTACTGAATGAGGCGAATCGGGAGCGGGCTTTCTTCGGAGAGAAGTCGAGCTTGAGTTTGGGTGGTGATTTTTCCTTGCTCAGCCCGGGTGGCGATCACCTGAATCTGCCACTGCTCCCCATCAGGGGCAAGCAGTGCCATTTTCTGAGCGCCAGCATTAGTGAGGATTATTTCGGTGATGTCGTTTAATAGCTGCTCGAGTTCTATTATCGCCGTCAGTTTCTGGGCAGACTGGAGAACCGAGGCAAGGTCTAGGGTTGCGGAGATACCTGTGCTACTGGAGCTGTTGGAGGCGAGTCCATCCGTTAAGGTTTGGGTGAGTAAGGTGAGGTTATCAGTGGCATTAAGCTCAGTGCGCTGTTTTTGGAGTATGGGAGCTAGAAGGTCTGGGTAGTGAGCTGCGAGGTGGTCGGTTTTTGCTTTTGCTCCCCACCGGGCGTAGCAATAATACGCTTCCTGCATATGAAGAGCCGCATATTTCTCCTTGCTCCAGTCTAGATAGAATCTCGCGAAGAGTTCATTAGCAAGGGCTTCTTCTTGAATGTATTCGTTGTCCTTCGCTCCAGCGATCACATGCTCGTACGCCTCAATCGCCTCAAGATACTGACCTTCGAGACGGTAGCGTTCTGCTGCAACTAAATGATACTTGTGGCTGTAATTGGTGGGTGCAGACTTAGCCCATATTTGCATTTTGGCTTGGTTGGAATCTACACGTTCTAACCACTTCACCTTGTTGGTTTTACTTGTTCGAGAAAGTTCTAGATGAACTAATGAATCATAAAAATAAAATACTGGGATTGTAGGAGATGCCATTACCGCGTCGAGATACTCGAAAGCAAGATCGCTATATTTTCTCGCTTCTTCATAACGAGTAAAGAAATAGTGCAACACAAGTTTCGCGTTATAGACAAAGTGAAGTCCACTGCGGTCAGCTTCGGCATAATATTTTTCAATCGCCTGATCTTCATCATAAACTTCACCAGTCAGCAGACAAGGATCAGGTGTCTCACCCATAAGATTTCGCGCAAACTGACGAACACTATTGTTCCAAGACAAACTGTTGGGTAAAGCCGTCTGCTCAATTGCTAGACCATTAAGATCGGCTTCAGTTTTAAGTTCCACTAAGGGACATCCCACGTACATTAAATGTTGCGAATGACGATAGGAAGATAGGGCAGCATGTTGCAGATCGCCTGATTCTAGAGCCGTCATATAAACTTGCTTCAAGCCGCTAAGAGACTCCCGCAACGGTACACACCAATGAGA
>CALCTI010000671.1 GCA_937894105.1 uncultured cyanobacterium | reverse complement strand
TACGCCCGCCCGTAAGGTGTCGAGCAATCCATTCAAAAAGACCTGTTATCGAGCGCTTAAGGTACTGAGCTTTGGAGTGTTTTTCCTAAGCAGTTGCTCTAGCGCCCCTGTGCTTCCTGGCACCAACTCAGTAAACTCACGCTATACCGATGAGCAGCCCGCCCTGAGTGGCGACGGGCGATTTTTGGCGTTTGTGTCCAATCGAGAAGGGCGACGCACCCTGCTGGTGTATGACCTGAGCCTGCGCCAGTACGTGCCCCTCAACCGCGTTAACCGCAACGACACCATCGCCGAACATCCCAGCCTTAGCTATACCGGGCGATACTTGGTGTATCTCGCTAGCGACTACGCCCGCCCGGAAGTGGAGCTATACGACCGAGCCACGGGACAGGTGCAGGTGATTACCCAAGGGTATCGAGGGTGGGTGCGATCGCCCCGAATTAGTTCCGACGGTCGATTTATCGCCTTTGAAAGCGGCTCCCGAGGGCAGTGGGATATTGAAATTTATGATCGCGGGGAAAATGTGGAACTAGATTTACCCGACGGATTTCGTCAGCCGGTTAATTCACCGAGAAACTAGTGCAGCGTCAAGGGCAAGAATTAGGGCTTCTCTTTTGTGAAACAGATATTTCATCATGTTTTCAGCAATCGTCAACCCTAAAATTTAAAGCTGACTCAGCACTAGAGGCTGTCATCAATTGAATCCCTAAGTCAAAAGCCATAAGGGTTTCAGCCCCTAGCCTTGTTTGTTTTTAAAGGGCGTATACCCCCTGCTGCATAAGGCTTCTGGAGATTAATTGATGACACGCCCTAGGGCGGCAGCCGGTCAGCACCAAAGCAAAATGTTACAATTCTTGAATCAATAACTACTAAATTCAGGTTATAGCAGCGTGCGAGTAGCAATTGTTGGTGCTGGGTTAGCGGGTTTAGCGGCGGCGGTGGAACTGGCAGACGCCGGGCACCAGGTGGAAATCTTTGAGTCCCGCGCGTTTGTTGGCGGCAAGGTCAGTAGCTGGGTGGACCGGGACGGCAACCATATTGAAATGGGGCTGCACGTGTTCTTCGGCTGCTATTACAACCTGTTTGAGCTGATGGGTAAGGTGGGGGCCACCAATAATCTGCGCCTTAAGGACCACGTCCACACCTTTGTTAACGAAGGCGGCAACCTGGGCGCTTTGGACTTTCGATTTATTACCGGCGCGCCTTTTAACGGTCTCAAGGCATTTTTTACCACCTCCCAGATCTCTGCTCTGGACAAAGCCCAAAACGCTCTTGCCTTGGGAACCAGCCCCATTGTGCGCGGCTTGGTAGATTTCAAGGGGGCGATGAAAGATATTCGCAAGCTAGATTCAGTTAGTTTTGCTGACTGGTTCCGCAGCCATGGGGGATCTAACGGTAGCCTGAAGCGCATGTGGAATCCCATCGCTTACGCCCTGGGTTTTATCGACACGGAAAATATTTCAGCTCGCTGCATGCTGACCATTTTTCAGTTTTTCGCTAGTAAAACCGAAGCGTCAATGCTGCGCATGCTGGAAGGGTCACCCCACGAATACCTTCACAAGCCGATTGTGAAGTATTTAGAAGATCGCGGCGTTAAGATTCATGTGCGCCAGCGGGTAAAAAAAATTCAGTATCAAGAAATCGACGGAACAACCCAGGTGACTGGTCTGACCATGGGGGGCGTTAACGATCCTGAAACCACTGTCACCGCTGATCAGTACCTGTGCGCCTGCGACGTGCCCGGCATTCAAAAGCTGCTACCGAAAGACTGGCGTCAGTGGTCCGAATTCGACAATATTTACAAGTTGGACGCTGTTCCCGTGGCTACCGTGCAATTGCGCTTTGATGGTTGGGTGACCGAGCTTCAGGATGAGGCGGCAATGAAAAATCTGGACCAGCCCACCGGTTTAGATAATTTGCTATATACGGCCGACGCTGATTTTTCTTGCTTTGCGGATTTGGCGATCGCCAGCCCTGCCGACTACTACCGGGAAGGGCAAGGTTCCTTACTTCAGGTGGTCCTCACCCCCGGCGATCCCTTTATCGGCAAAAATAACCCGGAAATTACCGAGCACGTGCTGAAACAGGTACACGCCCTATTCCCCTCCTCCCGAAAGCTGAACCTGTTGTGGTCCAACACCGTTAAGCTAGCCCAATCCCTGTATCGGGAAGCGCCAGGCATGGATCCCTACCGTCCCAGCCAGAAAACCCCCGTCGAAAACTTCTTCCTGGCAGGCAGCTACACCATGCAGGACTATATCGACAGCATGGAAGGGGCAACCATCTCCGGTCGCCAAGCCGCAGCGGCTATGCTGGAAATGGCTCCCACGCCTCAACCGGTTATGGCTAACTAGGATCTGTCATAAATTAAATCTCATCAATCTCAAGTTCAATAGCTGCGAAGGCTCCAGCCCTTAGTCTTGGCTTATTTCAAAGGCTGTGTCTTTGGCAGTGCGTAAGACTTCTGGGGGTTAATGGGTGGCAGTCTTTAGGGTGAGTGATTGAGCGTGGCGAGTGGTTTCTTTATTCGCAGGGTTGCTCCCACGGAAAACTTCAATGTCAAATTGGCTTGAGCATAGCGTCCAGGTAGAAGTGCCGGTTCCCATCGAAACGGTGTGGGAATTGTGGTCAGATCTGGAAAAAATGCCTGAGTGGATGAAGTGGATTGACTCGGTGAAAATTTCCGACCAGGATCCAGACCTGTCGGTGTGGAAATTTGCATCGGGGCGGTTTGCCTTTGACTGGCGATCGCGCATTACCCGCATGGTGGACCGCCAGCTTATTCAATGGGAGTCGGTGGACGGACTGCCCAACCAGGGTGCAATTCGCTTTTACGATCGTCGGGAAAGCAGCATTATACGCCTCACTATTGCTTACACTATTCCCGGCATTATTGGCACATTGATGGATAGCCTGTTCCTTGGAAACCTGGTTGAGTCTACCCTTCAGGCTGATCTAGAACGCTTCCGAGACTACGCCCAGCAGTACAGCTCCTAATAAGCAATCCAATACAGCCCGACGGCGGCAGGGTTGCTCCCATGGCAAGGGTTTAGCCCTGTGGTGTCAAACCAATTAAACAACTGTCTGTGATCGCCAGACCCCATAGAAAGCCCCAGCTAAAACAGTAGAAAGCGTTAAATCATTCCAGGGTCACCAGCCTACCGTTCCAGCTGTCCCCCAGATAACTCTCCCGGATTTGTAGGGTAATGGGTGGACAATGGATTACAAGGTTCCAATAGATAAGTTTCAATAGGGTAGAAGTGTAAAGGCAAGATTTAAAGAAGCCTTGCTGAAACTAGTGACTGTAAATAATCAAACTAGTGAATACTTTTACCTGGAGCAAATCCTTGCCGCTTACGTCAAAGGGTTTGGGGCTAAAACTTAACTAACTACTTTATTGCCAACGTAGCGTTAACGCTCATAACGCCCACCGTCGCATTCTCTGGAGGGAAAACCCCATGTCATTTCGACCTCACACTCGCATCCATCCCCTGGCAAAATGTTTATCCATCAGCGCCTTGGTCTTAGGACACTTAGGTCTGTCCTTGCTGCCTAGCCAAGCTGGGCTGTTAGGCGGCATTGCTGAATTTGGCGCACGACTAAAGTTTCCTCCGACCCAAGACCTAGGATCTCCCAGCCGCAGTACCGGTGGGGGGACCCGAGGTGGAGAATGCATTGCTGAAGGTGAAGCGGTGCCGATTCAGGCGATCGTTCCCCCTGCTACCCATAACAAAACGAGTGACGCAACACCGGAAATTGTGGTGTATGTGGGCGACACATCTGCTTCTGATATTGAAGTGCGTATGTTCGATGCCGGCTTCAATCTAGTGGGTCCTGTGGATCCCCACCGCATTAGTTTAGACGGTCGGAAAAGTGGCTTGGTAACTGTGTCTCTGTTGCCCGACGATTTGGCTTTGGAGCCGGGAAACTACCGCTGGAGTGTAATGTTGGTGTGCGACGCCAATAGTTCTGACCGGGCAGGGGATCCTTTCGATTTGGGTGAGCTCGAGGTGGTTAGCCTAGGGGAAACTGACGAACAGGAGCTGGCTGGATTACAAGGGCTGGCGAAGGCGGAGCTGAGTTTAAACAAGAATTTGGGCTATGACACTTTGGCGATCGCCGCTGGTTTATACACCAGTGAGCCTGAAGCATGGACAGAGCTTGTGTCGTCCCTAAAATTTGATGACAGTGCCGAAGCAGCTATCACTAGCGCTAGCTTCTTGGATTAGACCTCTCCGTCGGTCCTACTGTTTCTAAATTTCAAAGTTCTCACTTCAACCATCCTCTACGTCAGTAGACATCTCAGAAATAGTTTGTCTAACCAGGCAAACTATTTTTTTATCGAATTTTTTTATCGAATTTTTTTATCGAATTTTTTTATCGAATTTTTTTGTCGAATTTTTTTGTCGACTTCTTCACCGGCTGTCAGGCTGCTAAATGAATAGCACCAAGGGTGTCAGCGCTGTTTGGTTTGCGCAAAAGATCTATTGCCCTTATTGAAATTGAATTTGCCACAATAGAATTAAGCTAATTGCTTTTTTGAGCATTTTTTAAGCTGCTAATTTTAAGCCGCAAATCCTGTCCCCTTTAAACCGTCACTTTTGAGAACCATGCAAAACTTTGGTGATTTAGCCCAGAAAGCTTTGTATCTGGGAATTGGCATCGCATCTTATGCCGGAGAGAAGGCCAACGAAGCCTTTAATGATGTGCGTCGACAGGCTCAAGAAATGGCCGATGAGATGGTGGCGCGTGGTGAAATGTCAGCGGAGGAAGCCAAGAAAATGGTGGAAGACGCGGTGCAGCAAGCTCAGCAAGCGATGCCAAACGCAGAGACGCCCAAGCCTGAGGGGACCCAAAACAGCGGTCCTCGGCGGATTAACGTCATTGATATTACTGACGAAGATGAGAGTAATGGAGCGACAGGCAACGACGTTCAGACCATGCGGGATCAGGTGCAGGCTTTGGAGGAGGAACTACAACGGCTGAAGCGGGAGTCTTAGACGGCGCTGGTCTATGGCGGAACAGAACCTACATTTTTGTTCCCTTTATCAAGGCATTGCCAATGCTTTGCCAAGGATGATTCTCAGCGCTTATTAATAAGGTGTCTGCAATTCAGGTTGAACAATCATAAAGAGAGGCTGATAGTCAAAGGCTAACCAAATAAGCCAATCGGAAGCATAGTTTCATTGCGGGCTGTTTGGTTTCTTTGATTTTGAGGCTGTCTGTGGAATAAAGAGGTGAAAAATAGTCCAAATTATAGGTGGAAGATAGTTTCGAGTCCAAAGGCTGGGAGGGGTTATGGCTGGCTGGTTTGAGTGGTTGGATGGGACGGTGGAGGCGATCGCCGAGATTACAGATCAGGTTCAAACCCAAACAACGAAATCAGTGGGGCAGTGTTTTTCCCAGTCCACAGTGTCTGCCAACCGCGAGATGGACCAGTTTGTGGATCAACTGGATGAGAGTTTGGTTGGGTTGGAATCAAGTTTGGACCAGTGGTGGGACCAAGCCATTTTGCCTTTGGGGCAGGGTCTGGATCAGGCCGTTGAGCAAACCTTTGATGAGTGGGAAAGGTTGTTGCAGCCGTGGATGACTCCTTTTTTAAATTGGCATTTGGATCCGCAAACAATGGAGGCTTGGGAAGAGACAGAGCGCGCCTTCGATGAGGCGATGTTTGGGGTTTTCGAATATTTGGGAGTGGAGCTTGAGATGGGGACTCAAGCGTGGGATGAGGAAGCGATGTGGAATGAAATTGCGCCGAAAACCCAGCCCACTGACAGTGTGCATCCAGCATGTAAAGGGTGTCAAAATTTTCATGGACACAGCTATGACGGAAATTTGTTAATTTGCGCCATGCATCCTTATGGTGTGGACGGTGATCGCTGCCTCGACTGGGCGGCTAATGAAGCACCATGATTTCGTCGGTTTGAAAATGTTCATGCAAAAATCGGCAAAAAAAAGGAGGTGCCAGATAGCAGCCTCCTTTTCTTTCTATTTTGTCTTTAATTACTTGACTGCGTTACCAGCTAAGCCAGCGTTCTAAAGCCGAATTAGTCACGGCTATTGATCGCAATTAGCAGACGTAGGATAAACACAAACAGGTTGATGTAGGTCAGGTACATGGACAGAGCCGCTGACAAGTACTGACGATCATCGTAGGTGCGAGGCAGAATAAAGAAATCCACCACAGCACCACCGGCAAATAGGACGACCCCGAAGCCGGAAATCGCCACATCAAGGAAAGTGGGGGTGTAAACACCGAAGAAGCTTAGGAGCAGAGAAATAACCAGCACTGCCAGCAGGCCAATCAGCCCCATCTGGAAAGTGCGGGTTAAAGCAAAGCCGTCTTCTTCAGATAGATTTGACCCAATTTTCTTACCAACCATAAAGGCGATTCCGCACCCCATGGCTGCGACACCCATTCCAGGTAGGCCCACGTTGGGAGTTTCAAGGGCGACAGAGACTAAGCCAGTTAAGGTATAGCCGGACAATAAACTGTAGGTTGCCAACAAGGGCAATGCTACTGAGTTATTGGCTTTTTGCGCCACCGATGAGCCGACGAAAAATAGGATTAGCTCAACGACAAATGCCCCAATAAAGGTGGGCATAAACAGGTCGGGCTGATTGGCATAAACGTTTAAGCCAGCGTAAGTACCGATCGCCGTGAGGACCAAACCGCCCCCCACATAGGGAAGGGCGTTGGCAATGACATTGGGCCCAACAAGCGCGTTGCCTCGGGCGTCTTGCATTGCCTTGCGAAAGTTACTTGTTGTTGCCATATTTGAAAACGTAGTTTTTGAATGCTTTTCTAATTCCTATTGTGCCTCGAAATTAAGGAGAAGCGCAGTAGAAACTTGCCCTGTAGGCGTTCGGTTTACGCCCTCTATACTTTTGTGACGCTTTTGTTAAGCAAAAACTGAACGAATTCAATAGCTTGACTAAAAAAGAGCGGCGATCCGATTTCAAACCAGCAATTCTCAATTTGGCAAAATTGGAGTCAGAGTAGGGTAAGACGATGAGTA
>CALCTI010000670.1 GCA_937894105.1 uncultured cyanobacterium | reverse complement strand
ATTTTTCAGGCAATTCTTTAACGTTGGCAGCCCTTATTGGGTGGATCGAAACCCAGTTGCCGGCGGAGGTGTGTGCGGGCGATCGCCATAAAAAGGACGAAACCGTAAACCAGGTGATAACCGATTTCCGGCAACCGGGTTTCGATCCACCCAATAAGGGCTGCCAACGTTAAAGAATTGCCTGAAAAATACACAAAACCTCTACAACCATCTCGCAAAATTCTCTTAAGAGTATCTCCACAGGGAAAGCTGAAACATCGCTTTTTATTGTTTGCTTAATCTTTCGAGAGCGTTCTTTGAAACTGTTTAACAAGGACAAGGCAAGCTATCACCAAAACTGCCACCCAGTTCAGAGCGTCGTCAGCGCCGTCAACAAAGATAGGCAAAGGGGTGTGGGCAATTAACCAGCCATAAACTTGCCGCAACTTCAAATGAGCCCTAAACATAAAACTGGGGAGAAATGTAATATTTCCACACAACGACATCGTAGAAAGAAGGCAATTGTTGCATTTCATTAAAATAAACAGCTCTAAATCAAACGCAACCTGACACCTTTATTAAGGTCCTCATATCTTGAAAAAGTTGGTGATATGGTGCGAACCATAACGATAAGTATTTAGAAAAGGAAACTAGCCATGGACAACCACAAGGAAAAGATTCTTGTTGTAGATGATGAAGCTAGCATTCGCCGGATTTTAGAAACCCGGTTGTCTATGATTGGCTATGAGGTTGTGACGGCAGCTGACGGTGAAGAAGCGTTAGATACCTTTCGCGGTAATACCCCTGATTTGGTGGTGCTGGATGTGATGATGCCCAAGCTGGATGGCTATGGGGTATGCCAGGAGCTGCGTAAGGAGTCGGATATTCCCATTATTATGTTGACTGCCCTGGGTGATGTGGCGGATCGCATCACCGGTTTGGAACTTGGGGCAGACGATTATGTTGTAAAGCCCTTTTCACCGAAGGAGCTAGAGGCGCGAATTCGCTCCGTGTTGCGTCGGGTGGATAAGGTGGGTGCGTCGGGCATTCCCAGCTCTGGTGTGATTCAAGTGAGCACCATCCGCATTGATACCAATAAGCGTCAGGTTTATAAGGGCGACGAGCGGATTCGGTTGACGGGCATGGAGTTTAGCCTGCTAGAGCTGCTAGTGTCGCGTTCTGGCGAGCCATTTTCTCGTTCTGAAATCCTTCAAGAGGTTTGGGGGTATACGCCCGAACGCCATGTGGACACACGGGTGGTCGATGTGCATATTTCCCGTCTACGGGCCAAGTTAGAAGAAGACCCTAGCAATCCTGAATTAATTTTGACTGCGCGGGGTACGGGCTACTTGTTTCAGCGGATTTTGGACGCCAATGAGTAGTTAGGGATCCACACAATGGACCTTTAGATCTCTTGCACAAATCGAAGAAAGCCAACGCTTGAGCGTTGAAGACTTGAGCGCTGAAGGCTTCGCCTATATTCAGCCTTCTAAGCGTAGCTTTTTTCTAGAGTTCTATTTTTTATGTAAGGAGCCTAATATTTGGGTGAGGTGCGTTGCAGCGCACTGCGAAAATTCAGGGCATCATAACGATGCGCTGATATTTGCCCTTTGGGACAGATAAGAGGTGGGGATGGCGCAGCAGGGACCGGATCAGATTTTGCAGCGGTTGCCGATCGCGGTGGGGTTATTGCTAGGGATAGGGCTAGTGATCAATCGCGCATTGACACCGGAATTGTTAACGTCCCAGGCGAGGTCTGATGTGCTGGGAGTGGTGGCCAGCGCCACGTTAATTTTGACCGGGTTGCTGTGGATACGGATTCAGCCGCGATTGCCGGATTCTGTGGATTTAGTTGGCGAAGAAGGCTTTGAGTTGGACCCGATGCTACCGGAGGCGGCACGGCTGGAGTTGGCTTGGGCATCCCATTTACTGCTGACTAATACGGCCACGCGATCGCTGGTGGTGTTCCTAAAAGATGCCGATTCTCCCAAAACTGCGCCAACGGGCAAAACGGTGCTGCGGCGGGGGATTTTGGGTCCGAAGGATTTAAAGGAACCGGGGCAAATTGTACGCCGGGCTTTGAAGAAGGAAAAGTCTGTTTATTTGGTGGGACTGGCCACCTATCCAGGCAAGATTGAGTTTGACTATTTGCCGGAAAATACTCAGGGAGTGATTGTGCAGCCCATTGGCGTTCGCGGCGTCCTGATTCTGGGTGCCAACGCACCCCGTAGCTATACCAATCAGGATGAGCGCTGGGTGGCGGGTATTGCCGATAAGCTAGCGAATTCTTTGGAAAGTGCGCCAACGGTGGACCCTGTGCAGTCAAGCTAGAGGGCGATAGCACTGGGGTTAGCGCTATCCTGGAAACCATGGAATTAATGTTGCTTTACTGGTTTTTGGTCGGCGTCATGTTGTTTGGCGTCGTCGGCTCATTTTTACAGGACCTGCCAGGCTCTAGCGTGATTGGATTTGCGGTGAAGGTGGGGGGGGAAGATCAGGGAGT
>CALCTI010000669.1 GCA_937894105.1 uncultured cyanobacterium | reverse complement strand
CAGGCCGCCATTGTTTGTGAAGTTGACGGTGATTTCGGCCAGACCGGTGTCTTGTGTAAAGCCACCGCTGAGATCCGTGCCAGACCCGCCTTCCGCGACCCAGCTGAGTGCTTCATCCGACGTGGCAAGCGTGCCGGGGCCGCCGGTAACAGAATCGTTGTCGGCACCGGCGAAAATCGTGTCATCGCCCGTGCCACCTTCTATGACGTCTTCGTCACCCACGGTGCTGTTGATACCGTCATTGTTGTCGACTTGTTCGAGGTTGGGATCGAAGTAATCGCCGTCGATCAGATCGTCTTCGTCGGTCCCGTCAATGGCTCCGTCAGGGCCAACGCCAAATCCAAGGCGGGCCAAGTTAGGGAGCACAATCAACCCTTGCTCGTACATGGACTGGGTGACGTCGTAGTTCGACACTTCAAACAGGGTGATTGCCCCTGCCCAAAACACAATCAGCCCGGCGTGGGCCACGTGGGCACCTAGCAGTTTTCCGGAAAGATTCACCAGACGGGCATTACCTGCCCTCCAGGGAACCTGAGCGATCGCATCGCTGGCCATGGCCATAGCGTCCTCCTAAAAACTAAGAAACTGTAAACGGTCTATAAAAATTGAAGCGCCTTTTATGGAAAAGCACTTGCCAGCGTTGGATTACGAAACACTTTGTAGAAATTTGAGTTCCAAAAGGGACGTAAAATCCAGCGCAAGGTTTGTGCGTCCGATTGAGTCGCCTTCCACTGCTCAAGACTGAGCAGAAATTTCCACGTCGCGAGCAACGTAATCAAAGAAGGTGCCGAACTGAACGCCTTTAGCAGCAGCACGAGCGCGGGATGCGTGCCACAGGTGACCCAACAGGGCCAAAAACCCAAGGGTTGCATGGACGCTAGAGAGGGCGTTGCGCACTGGCGATGCAGCGCCCGTGGGGCCGTAGAACACTTCAGGATAGGCAACGGTGTTAACCAAGGCAAAGCAGGCAACGCTGAAGCCAGCTAATGCCAATGCGCCCAAACTATAGGACAGATAGGCTTCTCCAGACCACACCAGGCGCTGTTTCGCCCAGGGTAGGGGCTTGGTGGCAATGTGGTAAATTCCGCCAAAAATACAGAGGCCAGCAACCCAAATATGTCCGCCTATGACGTCTTCCAAATTGTTGACACTGGCCATACCGCTGAGACTCCAGCCGTCCGGGCTAAAGCCAAATAAATAGCCAAAAATGCGGGATGGATCAAGGTTGGGCTGAATGAGGCGCACATCTCCGGCGATCGGGTCATAAATGCCGCCGAGTACGCTCGCCTTGAAGACCAACGCCAAGGCTCCCAATCCCAGAATCACCAGATGCGATCCCAAAATGCTGGTCATTTTGCCGCCGTCTTCCCAATCGTAGCCAAACCCTTTTGGATCGAGCACTTTGGGACCGAGCACTGAGTGGTACATACCACCAGCGCCCAACACCGCAGAACTGATTAGGTGAAGCATTCCCACGGCGTAGTAGGGATACAGGTCCACAATTTGACCACCGCCGCCAACCCCAAGCCCCAAAGAGGCTAGGTGGGGCAACAAAATCAGGTTTTGTTCATACATAGGCTGGGAGATGTCGAACTGCGACAGCTCAAACAGCGTCATCGCCCCAGCCCATAAAACAATCAGTCCGGCGTGGGCAACATGGGCTCCCAAGAGCTGCCCAGAAAGATTTACAAAGCGGATGTTTCCACCAAGCAGGGAAGGGCTGGATTCGGAGCTTTCAGCTTTTACAGCTTTTTGTTGCGCCGGGGACCAACCTAGAGTCCGGAAGACTGGCGCCCACAGGAGTGGTTTTGCCATCATTTACCTCGCTACAAGCGTTCTTCTTCTACGGGCGTTTCTAAACATTTACGTAAACTAGCGCTGCTTTATCAGCCCTTCGTCATGCGCCCAAACAGCGCGTGCCTAAACGTTTTTGACACCACCAAGACTGACAGAAGGATACGAAGTCTAATCTTTTCGTCGCTTCGCGATCGCCTTTTGCGTGAAATCAAACCCACTCAATCCCCCGTTGAGGACTGGCGGCTTAATTTTGTCTTTGCGGTGACCCTTTGTAATAGTAAGGAGAACGCGAATACTTTTCTAAACAGCGAAACTCGAATTTAATATATTGTTTAAAAACCTGTTGCTATTGCTACATTAATGTTTCGATACGCAAAGTTTATAAGAATAGTTACTCTTTTGTGTGGGTACTTTGCCGAGATCGTTTGAAGGTCTTGCAAAGTGCTGTGAAGGTTATTAGGGCGGGATATGAGGGGAGATAGCTCCCCAAAAAACGTAAAGACTAGCGACAAAGTCGCCTCTAGCCCATCAAAAGCTTTTGAAGTTGGGTAGCAAGGACAAAAAACACAAAATATTTATTTACAATCTAAAGCGGGGTAAATTATTTGCACCTTCCGCCCCCTCAACAAGCTGCTAACTCCTGTTTATGATTACGGCTCCCATGCCACCGTCTACCGCTTCCAAGTCTGCCAAGCCTGCTAACGCTGGATCTGCGCAATCTCGGTCCTCGATGCCCACTATTCAGGCTGAAACCCTGACGTTGTTGGAGTGGTCGCGCCTTTGTGCCCAGGTGGCGTCCTTTGCCTCAACACCTTTGGGGCGGATCGCGGCGGAGCGACTGGTAATTGCTGACAGTGTGGCGGGCAGTGAGGCGTTGTTGGTCCAAACAAAGGAAGTTTACGAATTTGAGCAGACGGAGCCCCAGGGGCTAAATTTTCGCGGCATTGGGCCGATTGACGGGGCGTTGGAGCGGGCGGAGCGGCAGGGGGTGCTATCGGGGGAGGAGCTGTTGACGATCGCCCAAACCATGGCGGCACTGCGCAATTTACGAAAGCAGCTCACCCCTCGCGAAGAGCACTGTCCGGTGCTGATGGAGCTGGTGTGTAGCGTGCGCACACTGCCTGATTTGGAGAAGGAAATTAACCATTGTATTGACGATCGCGGAGAGGTGGCAGACCGGGCAAGCACCAAGCTGGGGGGCATTCGCGATGGGCTGAAGCAGGGGCGATCGCACATTCGCAAAAAGCTGCAAAATATTATGCAGCAGAAGCCCAATGCGGTGCAGGAAGCCACCATTGTGATGCGAGGCGATCGCTTTGCGCTGCCGGTGAAGGCGGGGCACAAAGCAAATATTCGCGGCATTGTTCATGACACGTCTGCGTCGGGGGGCACGTTATATATTGAGCCCCATGCGGTGGTGGAAGGGAATAATAAGCTGCGCCAGTTGATCCGGCAGGAGGCGGCGGAAGAGGAGGTGATTCGGCGGCGGTTGAGCGAGCTGGTGGCGGCGGATTTGCCTGAGCTGGAGCGGGTTTTGGCGATCGCGACCACATTGGATTTAGCGGCGGCGCGAGCACGGTATAGCTTTTGGTTGGAAGCTAATCCCCCGCGATTTATTGACCCCAACGCCGACGAAACCACCACCCTGCGAAATTTACGCCATCCATTGCTGGTGTGGCAGGCGACCCATGATGGAGGGGCGGCGGTGGTGCCTATTGACGTGGCAGTGGACCCAAAAATCCGCGTGGTTGCCATCACCGGTCCCAACACCGGCGGCAAAACGGTGACATTGAAAACCCTGGGGCTGGCGGCGCTGATGGCAAAGGCGGGATTGTTTGTGCCTGCCCGTGAGCCGGTGGAGCTGCCTTGGTTTGAGC
>CALCTI010000668.1 GCA_937894105.1 uncultured cyanobacterium | reverse complement strand
ACTCATCGTCTTACCCTACTCTGACTCCAATTTTGCCAAATTGAGAATTGCTGCTAAACCTGCAATGCCGTTTTCAACAATCAACTCCGGTGCGCCTTCGATATAGTCATCCTCGCTAACTCGCGATTGCCATTTTCCAACACTGGAATATCCAGTAAAGTGGCTGGCTGTTTCATCAAATCGAAAGATCTCAAAGCAAGACAGAGTTAAGCGATCGCCCGAAAAACACCCACGTGTTCATTACCTTCACGACGACCGATTGAATGGTCGCTAAGTTGCCAAAATTCCCGTTTAAATTTTGGTAAGAACACATCTAAAATCTGCGCTTCATTTGTGCCAAAGGGGGGACCGCCAGGGCGATTGTGAGTGTAGAAAACGCCAATTAGTTGCCCATTAGGTTTCAGGAGCGATCGCACTGACGCCACATAATCAGCACGACGGTCTGGGTTAATGGCACAAAAACAAGTGTGCTCAATTACCAAATCAAATTGTCCTTGCAGCTCTGGAGAAACAGCGAAAATATCCATCTCTTCAAATCGCAATTGTTTTTCCGTCAATTGCGATCGCCTCGCCAACTTCCACGCCTCTTTAACCGCCAAGGGCGCAAAATCAAAGCCGACTGTTTCTATGCCCAACTTGGCAATGAACCGCGCATCATGACCACGACCACAACCCACGACCGCTGCCTTGGGCGATCGCTCCAAAAGATTATTTTGCTTCAAATACTCCGGTAAAAATGCCGCCAAAACTGGCGACGGCTGCCCTAAATCCCAACCCGTATCCTGATCCTTGTAGCGTTGATTCCACCCTTGCGATGCAGGCTCGCTGGTGTTGGTGTCATCTGGATCAGGGCGGTTTAAATCTTGGGCAGCGTTAGCCATGGCGGGAAAACTACGGGGCTTAATACAAACTCATCGTAATCAGTCCTTGCTGACCTAGGAGCACTTCCCGAATCAAACTGATAATGCCCACCCAAATAATCGGGCTAATATCCACGCCGCCGATGGGGGGAACCACTTTACGGGTGGGCTTTAGGAAGGGCTCCGTGGGGATAGTGACCAAATTAAAGGGGAAGCGATCGCCCTCTACCTGGGGATACCAAGTCAGCACAATTCGAATAATAAATAGAAAGATGCCCACTCCGAGAAAGATGCTGAGTCCGATGGGGGCAAGGGAATCGATAGCCATAGCTAGGAAACGGGAATAAATGGTCTGGGAAAACACCGTTTAATTAGGCTACTCTCTCCAAAACAGCTCGCACCAAACCAGCAATACAGCTTCATGATCCGCCCCTCCCAATGGCTTACCCCACCGCAAGCCCCTGGCTAAGTAGTCTTAAGGATTAATTTGCAGGGGGTGAAAGGACCGATACAATAAGCTTTAATTAATCCTGTTATTTCGAGCTGAGGATAGCAATGACCCCTTCTCTAGCTAACTTTTTATTGAGCCTTTTATTAGGCGGTGCGATCGTGGTGATTCCGATTACCGTTGGTTTAGTGTTTATTAGCCAACGTGACAAAATCCGTCGCCGCAATCTTTAGGGACTCAGTTATCGCTCAAGAAGAGGGAGGCTAAGACACCGCTGATATTAAGTCACTGTCCAAAGTCTCTCTCCCTCTGGAAATGCCCGATTGGCTTGAATAATCCCGAGCGGCTTGAATAATATAGATTTCGCTCAATAAATTCCGCTAGATAAATCCCACTGAATAAATTTTGCCAAAAGGTTTGGCAGAATAAAGGTGAAATAAGTTTGGCAGAATCTGAAGTAGTGCCTTGACTGGGTAGCTTTTAGTTATTCAGCAGCTTACTCAGGGGGGCAAGCTTGGCAGAGCAGCATCAACGGGACAGGAGAAGCTGTAGGAAACAATGGTAAATATTGGGTTTAGCTGGGGCAGCTTTATCGGCATCGTGTTAGCGGTGGCCGGAGCGTCTCTGTACTTTTTGCGGTCCGTACGCCCTGGTTTGGCGCGGGACTACGATATTTTCTTCGCAGCGGTGGGACTGCTGTGTGGCGGCATCCTGTTTTTTAATAGCTGGCGACTTGACCCAATTTTGCAGTTCAGCCAGTTTCTGCTGGCCGGCTCCACGATTTTCTTTGCCTACGAAAGCGTCCGTCTTCGAGGTGTGACCACAGAGCAAGCCAAGCGTAGCACTCCTGTTGTGGATGACGATCGCCCGGTGAGTCGGGTATATCGCGCTGAGCTGGATGACGATGTGGAAGCTCTGGACGAGGAAGAAGATTTTTACCCTCGTCGCATTCGAGGTGCGTTGGGCTCACGGGATCCGCAGCTGGAGCGATCGCAGGAGTATCGAGACGATGATTATGACGAGTCTCGATCTCGTCGTGGTGGTGGCGATCGCCCCCGCAGCAGTCGCCCAGCACCATCCAATCGCCGCCCGCCCCAGTCCCCTTCTCGCCGTTCCCCTGGACGCCGTCCTACGGCTGAGGATGATTGGGGAGGCGATGATGCGCCGCCGAGTCGTCCCCCGCGTTCCGGTCCTCGCCCTGGACGTCCCCCCGCCCGCCGTGGTCCTGCTCCCAGTGAGTCTCCGGGAGCGGGCATGGGTGATCGCCCCCGATCCCGTCGCGGCAGTTTAAACCTGGAGCCGCCCCCATCCGAGTCTCGTCCCGGTTCTCGCTCCGAGTCTCGCCGTCCCCGTGGTGCTGAGGGTCGCCGCAGCGAAGGGACTCTCTTTGATGATCAACCCTATGAACCGCGATCGCGCCGTCAGGGTGGTCCACCCTCTGGTCGCCCTTCTGCTCCCCCTCCTGAATCCTTTGAAGAGAGGCCAGACATGCCAAGCATGGGACGGGAGCCCCGTCGAGCGCCCCCTCGGGATACGAGCGATGAAAGCTATGTGGACTATCAACCCCTCGACGATCCCACTGCTGATGCTGGAGCTGAACCACCTTAAGATCAGAAGCCTAGGGAGCCAGGCGATCGCCCAGCCGCAATAGAAGAGCCCCTATTCCCTGACGAGGCGAGTCCCCGCGCCAGCAGTGGTCGTGGTGGTTACGATGATGACCTAGGTGATGACGGTTATTCCGGTAGGGATTTAGATAGGGATCTAGATAGAGGTTTAGATGGCGATCGCTTCGACCGCCCGTAAGGTGTCTAGCAATCCATTCATTATGTCCTGTTATCGAGCGCTTAAGGTACTGAGCTTTGGAGTGTTTTTCCTAAGCAGTT
>CALCTI010000667.1 GCA_937894105.1 uncultured cyanobacterium | reverse complement strand
AACGCCTCCGCCAACGCCCGATCTGGCAACTGCTCAACTTCTTGCTGAAGCTGCCCTCGCAAAGCCATGATGAGCTTCTCCCAAAATACCTGCCGCCATTATCAGCCCAGAACCTAGCTCAGCTCGCTGTCTCGCAGGCAAAAAAAGTGGGAGCTGCTAACAACTCCCGACATCCTGACTTTAGAGACCTTAGATACTAGACTTCAATGGAAACCTAGAAACTAGATGCACCCAGCATAACCTATTCAATATGAATTTCTGTAAATTTGCGTTGACTTGAGGGCGATTATTAAAATCCATTATCTTTATGAGAGAGTTTGATAGGGTGTGTGGACCCACTGGGCTCACAGTTTTTAGGCACCATCGGCACGGGGATAGCAACTATGGCAATTACAGGAACGACGCGGCTTCTGGGGGTGATCGGTGATCCCATTAAGCACTCCCTGTCCCCCCCCATGCATAACCGAGCGATCGCCCATCTTGGTCTCGATTGGGTTTACGTTGCGTTTCCGATTGCACCTGAAAATTTAGAACTAGCCCTTAATGGCTTTGCTGCGATCGACCTGATTGGTTTCAACGTCACCATCCCCCACAAGCAAGCGATTATGCCGTTGCTAGCAGAAATTTCAGACCAGGCGCAGGCGGTGGGGGCGGTCAATACGGTGTGGCGATCGCCCCAGGGATGGTGCGGCACCAATACGGATGTGGACGGCTTTATGGCTCCCCTGAAAAAATTGCGGAATTGGTCGGGCACTACGGTGGTGGTTTTAGGGTGCGGTGGCTCGGCGCGAGCTGTCATCGCCGCCTGTGGATTGTTAGGGTGCGATCGCGTTAAGGTCGTCGCTCGAAATGCTAGTAAGCTGAAAGTCTTTTGCGATAGTTTTCAACCGCCGAATCCTTTGGCGATCGCTCTGGAGCCTATTCCCTGGTCCCAATTGTCAGAAAATCTCACCGGTGCCGACCTGGTTGTAAATACCACGCCGATTGGGATGCACCCCCACGAAGAGGCGGCCCCGCTGAATGAAGCTCAGCTTGCTCAGCTCCCTGAATCTTCGGTGGTTTACGACATTATTTATACTCCTCGTCCCACGTTGTTGCTAAAGTTGGCGGCGGATCGGGGATTGAAAACTTTAGATGGGTTGGAGATGTTGGTGCAGCAGGGGGCGATCGCTTTGGAACAGTGGTCCGCCCGGTCAGCGCCTGTGGAGGTAATGCGTCAGGCTTTATTGGGTTGGTTTGATGCGAAGGGTTGATGCTTGGTTTTACAATTGAGGGGTCGGGTTGGGCGCGACAATGCTTCCTCAGGGGCGCTGCCCCCGAACCCCCGCTTAAGGGTCACAGACCCTTAAGAATCCCGTTTGATGTTTTTTTCTTTTTGGCAATAGGCTGTGACTACGACTCCCATTCGTCCTCAATCTACTTCCCCCAAAACTGTCCCCGATTCCCTAGGTCGCTTTGGGCAGTTCGGTGGCAAGTACGTCCCCGAAACCCTGATGCCTGCCCTGGCAGAATTAGAAGCTGCATTTTGGAAGTATCGGGATGATGCGGATTTCCAAGCGGAATTAAATGGTCTTCTCAAGGATTATGTCGGTCGGCCCAGCCCCCTCTATTTCGCTGAGCGTTTAACGGACCACTTCGCCAAGCCCGACGGCACCGGTGCCCAGATTTACCTAAAGCGCGAAGATCTTAACCACACTGGCGCTCATAAAATTAATAACGCGATCGCCCAAGCCATCCTCGCCAAGCGCATGGGCAAAAAGCGCATCATCGCCGAAACCGGAGCCGGTCAACACGGCGTAGCAACGGCAACCGCCTGCGCCCGTTTCGGACTGGAATGCATCATCTATATGGGCGTCCACGACATGGAACGCCAAGCCCTGAATGTTTTCCGCATGCGCCTAATGGGAGCGGAAGTGCGCGGAGTCTCCGCCGGCACCGGCACCCTAAAAGACGCCACCTCCCAAGCCATCCGCGACTGGGTCACCAACGTAGAAACCACCCACTACATCCTCGGCTCCGTCGCCGGTCCCCACCCTTACCCCATGATCGTGCGCGATTTCCATGCCATTATCGGCACCGAAACCCGCCAACAATGCCAAGACCTGTGGGGCGGTCTCCCCGATATCCTGATGGCCTGCGTCGGCGGCGGTTCCAACGCCATGGGCTTATTCCACGAATTTATCCCCGATATCAGCGTCCGACTCATTGGCGTTGAAGCCGCCGGATTCGGCACCGACACCGACAAACACGCCGCCACCCTGACCAAAGGTCGCGTGGGTGTCCTCCACGGAGCCATGAGCTATCTCCTGCAAGACGGCGACGGTCAAGTGATCGAACCCCACTCCATCAGCGCCGGACTCGACTACCCAGGCGTTGGCCCCGAACATTCCTATATGCACGACAACGGACGCGCCGAATACTACAGCGTCACCGATCAAGAAGCCCTGGACGCCTTCCAAAAAGTGTCCCGCCTCGAAGGCATCATCCCCGCCCTCGAAACCGCCCACGCCTTTGCGTATTTAGAGCACCTTTGCCCCACCATCGAAGGCAGCCCCAAGCTGGTAATCAACTGCTCCGGGCGCGGCGACAAAGACGTGCAAACCGTAGCCAAAGTCCTAGGCGACAAATTGGGCTAAAGAGGGTGCTTCGCTAGGGCGTGTCATCAATTAATCTCCAGAAGCCTGATGCAGTGGGGAGTACGCGCCCTTTAAAAACAAACAGGGCTAGGGGCTGAAACCCTTATGGATCTTGACTTAGGGATTCAATTAATAACAGCCCCTAGTTAGGATCCCCTGCAAACTTCAGCGCGGTCACAGTCCAGGGTGTAAGAACCTCCGGGACTGCGATCGCGCTTTTTTCCAGCAAATCAGTTTCTGCGCAGTGGCTGCTAACCAAACGCTGCCCCAGAATTTCCGCGTTTTCCAAAGACGCCATTTCACCATGGCTTTCATGGCAGTGAACAACCCAATTTTTAGCGCTATCTTCAGCCCGCTTAAGGGTCATTAACCGCAAATTTGACTGACCCAAGGTCAATAGTTTCGCCACAGCAGGCTGAGTTTTGGGCGCAGAAGCATCGGGCGCGATCGCCACAGCCCCCAAAGGACGATTTAAGCAGTCCCCATGGTGAACCGTATTAGCATCCTGCCAAGATCCAGCGTGGGGATAAAGGGCATAGGTAAAACAGTGATAACCCTTATCCGCATTGGGATTGGGCCAGGTAGCTCCACGCAACAGGGTCAAACGCAACTGCCCCGGTTTAGCGTCATATCCATGCTTGCAATCGTTCAAAATACTGAGCCCGCCGGTATTATCCGCCGTACTCAAATCCGCCCATTGCAACGCGGGCACTTCCCATTTCGCCTTTTCCGCCTCAGTTTTTGCCCGAGTCGGTCGTGCGATCGCCCCGCAAGGAATTTGATAAGTTGCCTGGTCGTAGGACTCATCCAAAAACACCGCCGCCTTAACGAGTACATGGCGATCACACCAATCAACCTGGGTCGTCACGGTCAGATACGGACTATTGGAATCAAGACTATAGTCCTGCCAAAACGTCGATTTTTGCCACTTAAATGTTGTCCTAATTCGTTGTCGAACCGGCCCCGTTTCTAACCATTTGATATCAACAAGTTGAGGAGCTGAAAGCAAATATTGCTCGTAGTTGGGATCAATATTCCAAGCATCCCAATATTGCCCTTCATCCTTGAAAAATTGCAGTTGATTACTCGGTGACTTAATGCAATTTTCACCGATTACTAGATTAATTAATTCAGTAACCAAGCCACTTTCAGAATGAATCGTCGCTTCAATAAATTGATTGGCTAGTTTGTACCTATGATTATCTGTAGAAATCTCGTCATTATTGTTATCAATCGGCTGTAGGTAAATAGTCTGATAGCCAATACCATCTATTTTCTCCAAGGAAACTAATAGCGATCGCTCCTGGCAATTCTCTTCCTTTACAGACCAATATTGAGTTATTTGGGATTTTAAAACTTTTCCATTGTGGGCGATCGCCTGCCAATTTTCTCCAGCCCAATCCTTAGAAATTAGAATTTCCACAGTGTTGGAGCGATCGCCATCAACGGAATTAAGAACTAAATAGGGAATCGCATCATTATTAGGCTTAGTATCGATAGTAATAACCTGCGCCCATCGCTTCACTGCGCGCTGTAAAACTGCCTGGGCATTATCTTTCGCAAACTGCCAATCCCTATCCGCATCGACGTAAGCTTCAGGTACCGCAGAACCGGGCAAAATATCATGGAACTGGTTAAGTAAAATCCGCTTCCACGCTGCTTTTATTTGTTGATGATCCACCTCAATTTCTGCTTTAGTTACTAACTGTTGGATACCTGATAGTGACGACCATAACTCTGCTTCGAATAACAGGTTTTCGCATTGTCGATTAGCTAGCTTTTGGTCGCTATGGGTGGTATAACATCCGCGATGAAATTCCAGATAAAGCTCATCTTTCCATTCCGGTAGCGCTTCGACTTTTTTAGATTCAACTAAGCGTTTTTCTAGGGACTCACAATGGTCAATTCCAGTGGTAAATTTGATCTCTGGAAATAGGGGAGAATCCTGCCAGAGATGAGCCACATCAAGCATGTCCTGGCTCGGTCCACCTCCGTGGTCGCCGACTCCTGGGAGCCACAGGGGGTGGGAGTCGCCCGTGGCTGTTTCCCAGGCGAACGCCCGTTTTCCCATGGCGATCGGGACGGTGTCGGTGCCAATGGGGGGCATCATTAGGGTTAGGATTTTTGTGCCATCGGGGGCAACCCAATAAAATAGTTCGTGGGGAAATTCTGTGGTGTCATTCCACCGTAATTTTTGGGTTAAAAAATAATCGACTCCGGCTTTTTTAAAGAGCTGGGGCAGTTGCCAACAAAAGCCAAAACTGTCCGGCAACCAAGCAACTTTCGTGGAGATAGGGTTACCTTGGGCGTCGGTAAATTTTTCCTGAACGTAGCGTTGTCCGTAAAGTAATTGACGAGCGATCGCTTCACCGCTAATTAAATTAAACTCAGGCTCGATCCATAACCCTGCTGCAATTTCAAATTGTCCGTTTTTAACCGCATTTTGCACCTGATTAAATAACTCAGGGCGATTGATTTCCAGCCACTCTAAAAGGGCTGGACTAGAGTGGCAAAAGGTTAAATCGGGATTGTTCTTTTGGAGTTTTAAAACTGAGCTAAAAGTCTTTTCTGCCACTTCGTAGGTTTCTTGCAGCGCCCATAGCCAAACCATATCTAAATGGGCATGACCAACGGGCTCAATTTTCCGAGCTTTAAGACAATCTGACCAGCCTTGCTGAATCATTTGCAGACGTATTCTTTGTATTGAATCAACCAGTCGATCAACGTTGACGGTGCCGTCTTCGTCCTTTGACCAGTTTAAATACGCTATTTTTTGATTGAAATCTTGCTGGGCAGCGGTGGGCGATCGCAAGGTGAACTTTGGAAAAACACCCGCTTTTAAATAGGCATAAACCGTATCTAATTCATCAGCCACAAAGCCCGGCTCCATTGAGGCATTGGGACTGAGCTGTTTGGGATCAAAATCAACCGGTTCAAAGAGTAACCGCGATCGCACCAATGCCCCGTCATCGTGACCTGGGCTAACCAATCGAATGGCAACGGTCCAGGTATCACCAACGGTTACGGAATCGCACAAAATAATGCGACAAAAACAATCAAATAAATCCCCCTCTTGCACCAGGTTTCCATTCACATAAACCTGCGCACTTTCCGACCACCAGCCCAACGCAAACCGCAATCGCAATCCCGCCAACGCCCAGCCATCGTCCGTTAACGCCTGGGGCACCGTAATGATCTGCCCCAGCCAGCGCACTTGCCGACCGCGATCGCCCATTAAATATCCCCGCCCATCCTGGGGCGCAATTTCCCAGTCGTCCCAATTTTCCGCCGCCGTGGCGAGGGGAACCGGTAAATCGCCAAGATGCACCCGCCAGCGATCGCGCACGTCTAGCTGGGTGAGCGATCGCAACCGTTGTAGCGTTGTATCAACTAAAGCCTGATCAATGACGGTCTGAGCAATCGAAGAGTCAGCGGTCATACTTGTCCTCGCATGTCTCCCATGTACACCTCTATATACCTACTAATTCAGCTCTGACGCCTCAGGTCAGAAATTAAATCTAGAGAATTAAACTCAGAAAATCAAACCCAGACAATTAAACTCAAGAATTAAGCGAGTTAAGCCTAAACATTAAGCGGGGCGAATTAGACCAAACACGGAGGTGTAGCCGTGCACAAAGGTGGTGCCGCCCACCGGTCCCAGCTCGCCGTTGCAGAAAAATCCACCAATGGGTAAAGGACCCAAAACTTTGCGCGCCACGCCAGAGTCAAAGTTAGGTTCCCCATACAGGCCCTCGCCGCGCCCCAAACAGGAAAACATCAGTGCCCCCACCGGTTTTGCCAGGTCTGGATCCTCCGAAGCTCTTAACACAAAGCGATGCAGTAAGGAATCCAAATCTTCCGCTGACGTGCAGGCGTCTCGT
>CALCTI010000666.1 GCA_937894105.1 uncultured cyanobacterium | reverse complement strand
GCTTGATGATACGCAGATTAGCGGCTTAAGATTTACTTTATAAATTAGCTCTTAGAAGCGTGCCTTTAGAAGCGCGCTTTTGGGATCATACCGATGAACCGAATGATTTTGCCTGCTTAACCATGCCTCGTCGTCGAACCAAATTCCCCAAGCCGCGCCCGTGCGATCGCTGTCAAACCCCTAGCCTGGTGCGCTATCGCATTCAATATGACGACTCACAGGACTGGTGGCTAGGGCGTGTCATCAATTAAGAGCCAGAAGCCTTATACAGTGGGGAGTACACGCCCTTTCAAAACAAAAAAGACTAGGGACTGAAACCGTCACAGCGAGAGGCTTTGAGGTTTAAAGGATGGCAGCCCCTAGTAGTCCCCGCTGCCAAAAAGATTGTTGCGATCGCCCCCACTATCGCTACGGTGGCACCTGGAAAGCCCGGTAACCCTAATCACACAGCAACTAAATCCCCTGTAAAATGTAAAGATATATGTACTAATAAAACGCCCTTTGTGTTTCCCATGGCTCCAGGCTTAGCTGATTCTCCCGCCCTTTCACGCTCTGGCGATCGCTCCCCGGTTAATGGATGGCGATCGTCCGATGCCTCCGGCGATCAATCAAAATCCGTTGTGATTATTGGCGCGGGTATTGGTGGATTAACGGCAGGGGCATTGCTGGCAAAGCGAGGGTATCAGGTGGATATTTTTGACCTGGGCATTGTGCCGGGAGGGTGTGCGTCCACCTTTAAGCGGCGCGGGTTTACCTTTGACGTGGGGGCCACCCAGGTGGCGGGGCTGGAGCCAGGGGGCATTCACCACCGTATTTTTAAAGAGCTGGAGATTCCCCTGCCGGAAGCGACGCCCTGTGATCCTGCCTGTGCCGTTTTTCTGCCGGGGGAATCGGAGCCCATTTCCGTGTGGCGCGATCCGGAAAAATGGCGAGCGGAGCGGCAGCGGCAATTTCCCGGCAGCGAACCCTTTTGGGATACCCTTAATCTCCTATTTCGCCGCAGTTGGGAATTTCAAGGGCGCGACCCCATTTTGCCGCCCTATCATCCTTGGGATGCCTGGCAGTTAATTAAAGCCCTACGCCCAGAAACCCTGGTAACGGTGCCCTATGCCTTTTCCACCGTAGGGGATTTGCTGCGTCAGTACGGACTGGAGGGCGATCGCCGCCTCAAAACCTTCCTCGATATTCAACTCAAGCTTTATTCCCAAGTGAATGCGGATGAAACGGCGTTACTGTACGCGGCAACGGCGTTGGGGGTGTCCCAGGCTCCGTTAGGGCTGTACCACCTGGAGGGCAGTATGCAGGTGTTGAGCGATCGCCTCACGGAAGCCCTGATCCGATACGGCGGCACACTGCACCTGCGCCACCGGGTGGAATCGATCCAAATGGAGCACGGTCGCGCCACCGGCTCGACCGCGCGCCCCCTAAAATCTTCGCCCAAGTCCAAAGCGGACCACCAGCCCAGCTACCGGGTCAATGCAGACACCATCGTGGCTAACGTGCCGGTACAAAACCTGGTGAAACTGGTGGACACTCCCCGGGGGCTGACTCCCGTGAACAGAGGACTGTGGAGCGCGTACCAAGCTCGCACGAACCGCCTGGAAAATCCTTCCGGTGCCTTTGTGCTGTATCTGGGCGTTGAGCAAGGGGCCATTCCCAAGCACTGTCCGCCCCACTTGCAATTTTTGTACGACTACGCCGGTCCCGTGGGCGAAAATAATTCCCTTTTTGTGTCCGTGAGCAACCCCGGCGACGGTCGCGCGCCCGAGGGCAAAGCCACCTTGATTGCCTCTTCTTTTACGGATATCGAACGCTGGGAAGGTGGCTCCGAGGAGGAATATAACCGCCTCAAAGCTGATTACACTGACCAGGCGATCGCCCAGCTCGGGACCTATTTCAACCTCAACGACGACACCATCGTTTACCAAGAGGCAGCCACTCCCCGTAGCTTTGTGGACTTTACCGGGCGCGATCGCGGGATGGTAGGCGGCGTGGGCATGCGCCTGCCCACCTTTGGTCCCTTCGGCTATGGCAATCGCACCCCCATTCCCGGTTTGTGGCTGGTGGGCGACTCCACCCATCCTGGTGAAGGCACCGCCGGGGTCAGCTATTCCGCTTGGACCGTGGTGCGCCAGCTTGAGGCGTCTGTGCCCGTGGCTAGGTAGATCTGGCCTAGTAATAGGCTTCTTCAAGCCGCTTATTAACTTATGTGGGGGGCGATCGCCGGTGGCGACCAGCGGATCGATTTTTGATATACTGGGGCACCAAACAAAAGTCACGTTCTAGGAATTAAAGGCATGTCAGCCGCAGTTAGCGAAGTTACCGATCAATCCTTTGACAGTGATGTCATTGGCAGCTCTGTTCCGGTTCTGGTAGATTTTTGGGCGCCCTGGTGTGGCCCTTGCCGGATGGTTGCTCCCGTTGTGGAGGCGATCGCAGAAGAGTACGACGGCCGTGTCAAAGTTTTGAAAATGAGCGCCGACGAGAGCCCTCAGGTTGCCAGCAAGTACGGCATTCGCAGCCTTCCTACCCTAATGATTATCAAAGACGGTCAACAGGCGGAT
>CALCTI010000665.1 GCA_937894105.1 uncultured cyanobacterium | reverse complement strand
CGATCAATAACCACAGGGGTCAAAGCTGCTGATGCCGCACTCTGGTTACCTGCCACGTCTGTAGCGCGTGCAGTGAGGGAGTAGGTGCCTTCAGCAATCCCAGTAGCAGTGACGGCAGTAGTAGCACCACCGGCAGTAGCAGTTCCAACTACCGTTGCACCATTGAGCACTTCAATAGTGTCGGTGGCAGTTGTGGTGCCCACATCAAAGATGGGGTTAGCAGCGTTGGTGATGTCGTCATTGTTAGTACCAGAGTCTGATCCAACCTGCAGGTCGGGAACTGCCGGGGTTGCCGGTGCCATGGTGTCAATCTCTAATCCTGCCAATGCAGCGGATTCAGGACCAACGTTTCCTGCAGCGTCTGTTGCGATCGCCGTAATGGCTGGTGTTCCGTCTGTAAGCGCCGCAGCTGTGGGAATAGCAATGGACCAGTATCCACCGGCATCTGCGACTCCAGTTGCACCAGTAATATCGGCACCGGCAAGACGCAGTTGAACCGTTGCGCCAGCCTCAGTCGTCCCCGTGAAAGTAGGGGTGGTGGCGTTAGTGATGTTATCAGTATTGCTGGTACCCGAGTCGGAAGCATCAGCCAGGTCAGGAATCGAAGGCGCAGCAGGCGCAGTCTTATCAATACCAACACCAGCCGGCACGTTAGTGGTAATGGGTACATTCGCTCCAGCCGCCAATGGGTTAGCTAGAACAGGGTTGGCAAGGGTGGTAGAGGCAAAAACATCTGACAGGGTCGCTCCACCACCTACCGTCACGGAGGTTACCAACAAATTAGGAACGGTGGTACCGGTACCCGTTCCACCAACATTGACCGAACCAGAAACGGAGGTTTGGTTGGTGAAAGGGGTGATCGTGACGGTTTCCCCAGAGTTCAGGAGGACATCCAAATTTCCGCCAGCCAGGGTCTTAGGACCATCAAAAGTGATGGTAATCGGAATTGGGTTTGTGGGTCCCAAAGTGCTGGGGTTGGCTGCCGTGGTGGTAACGGTGGAGATTTCAGGCGTGGTGGCATCAACGTTGATATTGCCAGAAATATTGTCGTCACCTGCAACCGTCGGCACCGTAAAAGTATTGGCCACTTCCTGGGGACCAACGGTTCGCAGGCTAACTACAGAACCGGTAACAGCAGTAACATCAATGCCATCAGTAATCGTTGTTGCGACTCCGGGCACTGTGTAGGTGCCGGTAAAGGTATTGTTATCAGGCTCTGTGGCAGCAATAACAACCGTTCCACCGGAATCTAGGGTCAGCGTTAGATCCGTGGTGATGTCAACGGGCTCGTTGAAGTTAATGGTGATGGGAATCGTTCCACCAGGACCATAAGTGCCATCCGCAGCAGAGGATTCAATGCTCAGGATGCTAGGAGGAACCAACACGCCTTCGTACTGCTCGGTATTGATGGAAGCAGTGCGCACATCGCCCAAACGGAACGCTAGTTCAGCGTCTCCACCCAATGCGGAAGAACCAGTGAGGGTCTTGGAAGCAGCGATGCTTGCACCGGTCAGCTCATGGATTCGACCTAGGAAGGCTTCACCCGCTTCGGTGGCAGCAACTTCACAGCCGTAGAACAGAATGTCAGCGTCGACTGAAAGAAACTCACGCCAGCTTTGTAGTTGAGGAGCAACCTGGGACAGGGTGGCTGCACTGAGGACGCCATTGCCTAGGAATAGCTGACCGGGCTTACCGTGGCTGAAAAGATGAATGCTGCCAACGGGGGCCGTTTCGGCTTGGATTGCCGTTGTAATTTGACCAATGCCGTTGTTACTGCCATCTAGGACAACAACTTCTGCACCTTCGGGAATGTTGGCCAACAGACTTTGACGGTGGTCAACGTTGGCGTCAACGAAAATCAGGTGGCGTGTGGAAAAACTACCCTGATCCGCTGCGATCGCGGTAGGAGTCTTCAATAGAGCCGTGTTCTGTACCATAGGTTTTATCAACTCATCAACTGTCTGAAAATTACCAGCGAGCTCACCGTTCCGGTTGGAAAAATTTATCGGTGGCAGTTTCCGATGTTTAAACCGGTTTTTGATCTATCGGATGTAGCTACTGCCCATCACTGTAGCTTTAAAGTCTGCTAATCCCCACCAGTAAGCGGGAAACAGAATCTCCACCTAAAAATAAGGTGCAGGCCATAGCAAAGGGAGAGCAGAGTCAAGCGAGCTACACTTCTTCCATGCATACACTCTCGAGGAGAGCTTAGCAGATTCCGCCTCGGCGGATCATAACTCAATCACTACTGAAACAAGGTGTTGCAAAGTCTAGACCCGTAAGGATTTTGACAAGATTTGAACTCCTAAAGAGGTGATTAGGTTCCCTAATAAGAGGCAGTGTATTAGCCGCTATTTAAAGTTTCTCTTCAACCCAAAGACGTGCGGTTTTTAAAGAGGTTCCGTGAGGTGTGCCGGAATCTTAACGAATTATTGCGATGACGTGTGATACCCCAAAGCCTGCTCCCCAGGGCTTTTAGGTCCAGTCGTCGAGGGTCTTTTGGTCGTTTTGCCAGTTTTGGAAGCGTTTCTCAAAAGTTTCGGTGCCAGGCTGTTGGGATTTCCAGGCGTCCAGGGCGACAAATAATCCCCAGGTCAGTGCGACGATAAGGGACCAGTCCAGATGATGGATCAGAATCCAGTTAATTGGGCTTAGGAATAGGGTAACGATCGCCACCTTGATGGCCCGCCGTCGGATCCGTTCTTTCTCACTGGCTTGGAATCGGGCGCGATCGCCCTGATCACCGTAGACCTCTTGCCATTTGGTTTCGGCGGCAATGATATCGGCTTCGGATAGCCCCAGCTCTTGTCCCATTTCTAAAAGCTGCGATCGCGAATAACCTTCAATATCGCTACGTTTGGCTAGGGCGAACTGCAAAATTTCCTGGACCGCATCCTGGTCGTAGGTGGCCAAATCGCTGGGAGGGCGATCGCTAGGTGTAAAAT
This sequence comes from uncultured cyanobacterium, assembly GCA_937894105.1. GTDB lineage: Bacteria > Cyanobacteriota > Cyanobacteriia > CACIAM-69d > CACIAM-69d > CALGDE01. Next base: position 63 of record CALCTI010000665.1, on the reverse strand, counting down.
CGGCGGGTTCGGGCTGGTGATCAAGCTGGCTCATGGACTAAATTGATTTTCCTTAATCTATAT
>CALCTI010000664.1 GCA_937894105.1 uncultured cyanobacterium | reverse complement strand
CCTAAGAACCCGCGCGAAGTTAGCGCCCGTTTCCTGCTACAGAGCCGTTGTCTACTAGGGCTATCGGTGTTGCTGTTCTTGGTAGGCACCCCGCCACAGATAGGACGGATAGGAAAGGCGATCGCCACCGGCGCGGCTGGATTATGCCTGAGTGCAGCGTGGATTCAGCGCCGCCAATATGAACGTTACGCGCCCCTTGGCGGGGTCTATGCTCAGCACGAATTAGCCGCCTACGGTCAGTTTCTCCAGACAACTACCCAGCTCGGCACCGCCGCCGTTTCCGGGATGTGGGACACGGTTAACGCCCAATTAGCCCCTGCCGATCAGCCGCTTTTGGAGGATGGGCCAACACCACAATCTCAATGGTGGCCACTATTCCGTAATTACCCATCAGTCCTAATCTGGGGTCCGCAAGGCAGCGGCAAAACGACCCAAGCCAATCGGCTGGTGTTGGAGCGTTTGCAGGCTGGGCACCAGGTGAAAGTGGCAGATCCTCACTGGGCTAAGGGTGACTGGGATTATCCCGGCGTGGAAGTTGTGGGCGCGGGCATGGACTACGACGCCATCGATGGGGCGATCGCCTGGTATGCCCAAACCGTAAAGGAGCGATACGAGGCGCGGGCCCAGGGCAAGAAAGATTTTGAGCCCATTACTTTCGTAGCTGAAGAATTTACCAATTGGGCCAACCGAGGCCAGGCTGCCAGCTTGTTCCTAGGTGTTGCCCTTTCTGACACCCGAAAGGTGCGCATGGCGGTGATATTCGTCTCCCACGGTCGGTCTTTGGACTGCGTTGGCGGCAAAAAAGGGATGGGCAAAACCCGTGATGATTCCTTACTAGAGTTAAAGCTTTTAGCTATCCCAGACCCCAATGCTCCGAACGGTGTACGCCCTGCATTCTTGGGTGAGCTGAAACGCCCAGCAGAGAATCCAAATAAGCCCGAGGCGGTAGCAATCGACAAATGGAGCCCGCCGCTGTTGGCGTTGCCCGCTGTGCAGGATGAGGCGATCGCCCCTACCCCAGAGCCTCCTAATCCCTTTGCCACCAACTTAAATTCGCTATTGGAATTGGATGAGCCGGTAGTGATTGGGCGCGATGAAGATGAAGCACTGTTGATAGTTATTCAAGAATTTGGGCAGGGCAAAAACTTAGTTATACCGTCCCAAAATAAAGCCAACCGCCGCCCCCTTAGAGATCTACCAACCGAGGCGATTTCACTATTACTTGAAAAGTTGGCAGCGCGTGGAATTGGCACCCTACAGGGCAGCGATAAGGGCGTAAAATGGCAGCCACCGACAATCAGTGACAATGGTGAAAAACCCCAGTAAATCCGGGCGTCAACGTGCGACAAGGCAGGTGACAACACTGTGACAATCGATGACAACCGACACCCCAATGACAACGACAAAACCCCTAAGGCTTTAGCTGTCTCAGGGGCTCTTTAATGCGAGCAATAGTGTTGGAGGCGAATGGCGCGACTTTGG
>CALCTI010000663.1 GCA_937894105.1 uncultured cyanobacterium | reverse complement strand
CCCCTCTGCCCATCTCCATCTCCTCCTCCATCTCCGCCATTCGCACCACCGCCATATCCTCCTCGATCTCCTCCCTTGGGACCACTGCGATATCCGTCGCGATCATCTCCCTTAGATCCGCCTTGGTATCCACCGCGATCGTCACCTCCTCGATCTCGATCCTTATATCCCCCATCAGATCGACCGCCATAGGACGATTTCTTGCCACCCTGAAATTTTTTCCCCTGAAATTTTTTCCCTTGAAATTTCTTCCCAGAAAACTTCTTTCCCTGAAATTTTCCGCCTGGGTCCCTAGAACTCCCGCCGTCTTTAGGGGAGTAATCAGAAGACTCACTGGAGGATCGGGTGTTATCCCCCTCTGAAAAGTTGGAGTCTGATCGAAAACGGGAATTACTCATGGAAAACCTGACGTGGTGAAAAATAGCAAAGCAGTAGGCAAGAAAACAGCAAAAGACTTTGCGACGCCTTAACTCACTTTGGGCATTGAAATGGTAAACGGGACTCGGGGAAGGATTTAAAGCAGCAACTGCTTTGCTTTAAACGTAAGAAATAAACTTGATTTTCAAGGTAGATAAATAATTCCTAAATACAAAGGGAAGCCCATAAAAACAGAGAAAAAGGGCAGGTGTGGGTTAACGTCTCAAGCTAAGTTGCCTTATCTTCAGTCTTGGCGCGCCTTTGTAGAATTAATGGGTAGCAACTTCTTGAGTCGCCATGGCAGAACTCTTTGACTCTAACTATTGGCTCTAATTAATTTTGCTGTGAGGATTTGCTTTGAGTAACTTACTCTGAAGAAGTTACTTTGACGAATAAAATCTCAAAGCGATACATCTAAGGCACGAGGGAATGCGAAAGAAGTTCAATTTCACTCGGTTCTAAGGTATTTGAATCAAAGCAATTCAATACTAGAAAGCCAGTATAGCCCCATTAACCTAACTGTCGAGACATCCTTACATTTTGCAAGGGCTATAAAGGGGAATTTATTGGTTCGGAACCTTTATTGTGTCCATCGCCAGGCTCCGAAGTGTCGAGATGCAGGGCGCTGAAGAGGGATGCCAAGCGAATAGGATCAATCAGGAAAAGGTAGCCAATAAGAGTTTCGAATGCAGTGGCGTTCTGGTAAGCAACGGGATTACTGTGGCGCGATCGCTTCCCCACACTATTGCGACCTCGACGCACCCAGTCTTTTTCATCAGTCGTCAACAGGGGCTCTAGCTTTTCCAGTGCTGAAGCCTGTTGTTCGGCACGCACCTGGGCAACCACCTGCCGGTGATAATCCTGCTGACGTTGGGGAGGAAATAAAAGTCGGCTACGAGTGTGTAGCTCGTACACTGCGTCGCCGATATACGCCAAAGCAGTGGGAGACAAGCGGGCGATCGCTGACGGCGAGGGCACTGGCACTAGGTCAAATATTTTTGAAGAGTCAGACACCGAGCGATTCGATTGGGTATGCAATGACACGTCACAAGACGACTGACTGTCCTGCAATGACTGGTCCACTTGAGAGGGTAAATCAGCCATAACGGAGCCGAGCCTGGGGCAGAAAAGCTGCACCAATGCCTCTTGAAGCATTAACTGCTGCTGGAGCGAATCAGGCTCGGTAACCAAACATGCATTTGCTTCAGCCACCATCAGATTTAGGAATATGACCAATGGCAACGTCAACGGACTCTCGTAAAGACAAAAACTCTTCAAGGCGCACCAGCTTTACTGTCTGGGTAACGCGAGGATTGGTGACAATTTGAAAAGTTCCGCCAACAGTCTGGGCTTTCTTAGCGATTTGAACTAACGCACCTAAACCAGAGCTGTCCAAAAAAGTTACGCTAGACAAATCTAAAAGCAGGTGCGGCGGGCCATCATCAACACATTTACTAAGCTCCTTGCGAAAAGTGGGCTCAGAAAACGCATCAAGAAGTCCCGTGAGGCGAAATAGTTGGTAATACCCTTTATCTTCCCGCGTGCCTCGTAAACTAACGGTTAGGGTCAGTGGCTCAGGAATAGAAACCTCCTAAATCCAACATAAGCGAAACGACACCTTAATATAAAGATTCCAGTACCGATTGTCTACTGTATTTTTACCAAAGCATCAAGTATTTTTGGCATTTTTAGATTAATCTAGGCAATACGTTCACGAAAGGGTACCGGCACCTCATCCCCATAAAGGTCGTGAATTAGAAGCTTGACTGAGTGACAAAGCATCTCCGCCGATTTGGAATAGCATAATAGACTTAATCGGAATTAAGAAAAGCGATCAATTCTTAGCCTTAAATAAGCGATGTTGATTGCCATTGCGGCAATTCTGATGAAGCACAATTTATTACCGATAAGGTCTAATGTTTTGCGATGGGACCATTCCAGGTAGTGGGGCAATCAGGTGCTCTTGCTTTTTATATCAAGTCCAGATAGTAAGTGATGATTTCCTTGGACGCTCTCCTCTGTGACCTGACGTAGGGGTAAGTGCCGACGCACCGCAGGAGATTTAACTTCTGATTCAGTGTGCTGCACGCACCCCACGCAAAGATGGATTTCATCACCACACAAATGAGTTTCATATTACTCAATTCGTATAGGTTTTCGCGATAATCCGCTCGCTTAGCATCACTTAGCAAAGGATTATTGATCATAGGGTTTCCAGCGCAGCGGTTCCCTATGGTTTAGCTCCCTGTACCAACTCAAAAAGCGATGGCTCAGAATCCTGAACTTTACAAATGAATATGTTTTAGTGACTCTCGAGGGTCGTAACTGCGGGCTTCGCGCACTTTTTGGTAAGCGTCTCGCTCTGCTTTTGAAATAGTTTTGGGCGACACAATTTGTAGGCGCACCACCTGGTCACTGCGCTGCCCGCCTGCTTTGACCCAGCCTTTCCCTCGTAGGCGCAAACATTGTCCCGATTTCACCCCAGCAGGTACATTGACCGTCACCATTCCGTCGGGCGTGGGCACGTCAATCTTTGCTCCCAACACCGCTTCATCGGGGGCGATCGCCACCTCACACACTAAATTATCCCCATCAAACTCAAAGAAATCGTGGGCGCTAAGGCTGACTTTTAAATACAAATCACCCCGCTGACCGGAGTAGCCATCAAACTGCCCCTTGCCTCGCAGGCGAATTTTACTGCCCGGCTTTGCTCCCGGCGGAATGCGCACGGTAATGGTTGAACCGCCTACGCTGAGGCGTTTTTGGGTGCCGTTAAACGCCTCGCTGAAATTTAACGTTAAAGTTGCCTCGCGATCGCCGGTGGATTTAGCATTTCCCCCTGTTCCGCTGGCAAAATTGCCATCAAACCCAGAAAAGCCGTTAAAGCCAGCCCCCCCAGCCCCAGGACTGGTGCGGTAGTTATAGCTGGTACGAGGACCGGCACCACTGGCACCGCCGGGACCACCAAATCGCCCCAATAGCTCATTAATAAAATCGTCAAAGCTGTTGTAGCGCCCAAACTCAAAATCATCAAAATTACTGCCACCGGCGCGTCCTCCCCAAGGGGTGCCCCCCACCCGGTCTGCCTGTTGCCAATATTGGCCAAACTGGTCGTATTTTTTGCGCTTGCCGCTGTCTGACAGTACTTCGTAGGCTTCGTTGATTTCCTTAAATCGTGCCTCGGCTTCGCGATCACCCGGATTCATATCAGGATGGTACTTACGAGCCAGGCGTCGGTAATTCTTTTTGATTTCATCAGCGCTGGCGATTTTCGACAGCCCGAGAATGGCGTAATAGTCCTTAAAGTCTGTGGCAGCCATTCCTATGAAACCTCTCTAACTGGTGAAGTGCCCTTTGATTCTTCCTAAATGTCCGACCTTAGGGATAAGGGTAAGCGTGGCTTTTATACATTCAATACACACTGCCCACAGAATAATGGGCGTTTTGGGGCGATCGCGAGGGGAAAAGTCCGAACCAACCCGATCATAATTCTTACAAATTGCCTCCTTATTGCCCCAGTACGCCCTTAAATTTGCAATTTTTTGGGTGATTTTCCCGAGTAATTTCTCAATCTCTAGCGAGTTCTAAACACGTATCCATTCGCAACGGCTTTCAAGAAAGTGCCAGTCGCTTCAGCGCATTTTTGGGGCAGCTTTCTAGGCTGTATTTTCCGCAGATGTTCCCTTAAAGTATTTTCCCTGGCTCATTTTTGAACAGGTCTGTTATTATGCAGGTCGTAACGCAAAATTTGGCGTACCGCTGGAGAAGTGGCTGAGTGGTCGAAAGCGGTAGATTGCTAATCTATTGAGTGCTAATTAGGGCGCTCCGAGGGTTCGAATCCCTCCTTCTCCGTTCTTTATAGTGGATCTGTTTAAGACAGCATAGATCTGCTGAATAAAAATCCGTTTAATCCTTTTTTCAAGGGTTTTGGACAAGTTTTTTAGACAAGGGTTTTGGATCTTGCCCAGGTTGAGTTTGTCTGTGGCAATCTAACGATCTCCGGCGGCGATACGGAGCACCCAATCCATAACGATATGCCACGGTAGCTTTACCATGGTGCAAGGGCGACAGGGGATAATAAATGGCGATCGCCCTCGAAACGGATTTGTGTGCAGGACACTTGTGTGGAGGAGATTATGAAAATTCGCAACACTGGACGGGCATTGGCGGCGATCGCCCTAGCTACGGGCGTATTGGCGGGCTGTGAAGAACCGGCAGGCACTGGCGATGCTGCCGGCACCTTAGGGGGCGACAGCTTAAAACTAGGGGCCCTATTGCCTGCCACGGGTGATTTATCGTCCATTGGGCAGCCCATGCGGGAAGTGCTACCCCTGCTGGTAGACCAGGTGAATGCTTGCGGTGGCGTTAACGGTAACCCGATAGAGCTAATTACCGCTGACGACCAAACGGATCCACTGCCGGTGCTGAAGGCATGACTAAGCTGACGGAAGTGGATGGTGTGGCTGGTGTGGTGGGGTCTTTCGCCAGCAGCGTTTCCATGGCCGGTGCCGATGTGGCTGCCCGTAACGAGGTGATGATGATTTCCCCCGGCAGCACCAGTCCCCTATTTACGGAGCGGGCGGCCAACGGTGACTTTAAAGGATTTTGGGCGCGGACGGCTCCTCCGGATACGTACCAGGCAGAAGCGCTGGCTCAGTTGGCGAGCGATCGCGGCTTTAAGACTGTTGCCACCGTGGCCATTAACAACGACTACGGCATTGAATTTGAACAGCGGTTTATCGAAGCCTTTGAAAAGCTTGGGGGCACCGTAGTTAACGCCGACAACCCCACCCGCTATGACCCCAAGGCAGCCACCTTTACCACCGAAGCTAGCGCCGCCTTTGGGGGCAAGCCCGACGCTGTTGCTGCAATCCTGTACGTAGAAACTGGCGCGTTGCTACTTAAGGCGGCCTACGAGCAGGGGCTAACGGAAGGGGTGCAAGTGATGCTGACGGACGGCGTTAAAACTGAGGAATTCCCAGACCAGGTAGGCAAAGACGTGGACGGTAAGCCGATTATTGCTGGGGCGATCGGAACGGTGCCTGGAGCTGACGGCGTGGGCTTAGCGGCATTGGAAAAGTTAATCCAAGAAAAGTTAGGCAAGGCTCCCTCCGCCTTTGTACCCCAAACCTGGGATGCCATGTCCCTATTGATTTTGGCGGCTCAAGCGGCGCAGGAAAATACCGGCACTGGTATTCAATCAAAGTTACTGGAGGTGGCTAACGGTCCTGGCGAAGAGGTCAATGATGTTTGCGAGGGGCTCAAGTTGCTCCAGGAAGGCACAGATATTAATTTCCAAGGGGCTAGCGGCAACGTGGATATTGACGAAAATGGGGACGTGGTGGGCAACTACGACGTGTGGATGGTTCAAGATACGGGCAAAATTGACGTAACTGACAAGGTTGAACTCCAGGGCGAATAACCTTTGCGAAAGAGATCGCGATTTAGGGTTGCGCTTTCAAAGTACGGTGCCTATACTTGTAAAGCGCAACGCGGGGTAGAGCAGTCTGGTAGCTCGTCGGGCTCATAACCCGAAGGTCAGTGGTTCAAATCCGCTCCCCGCCACCAAGTGAATAATAAGAGGGTCGATCCAATCTGGATTGACCCTTTTGTTTTATGGGAGTTATTGGCACTTTGTAGACACACAGCTATGTTGTCAGCGTTGCTTTTGTTGCTGCGACAAGACTTACGCAAAATTGCCGTCGCCCTCACCCCAAACCTTTCTCCCTAAGGGCTTAGGGGCTTCACTTTATCGTCACCGGTTTTGCTCCCTTTGTCCCCGAAGAGAAGAAGGGGCTGGGGGACGAGGGCATGCCCATTTTTCGTAAATCCTGTTCTACTAATGTTTTGGGCTTAATCCCTTAGGGCGTGCCATCAGAGAACCTCTAGAAGCTTTACACAGAGCGGATTATACGCCCTAAGGAATAAAAATATTAGGGATTGAAACCCTTGCAACTATTGAGTTTGGTATTTAATTGATGACAGCTCCTAGTTATTTCCGCCTATATTATCGACAGGGACCAGTGGACTTGTGTGTAGGGGTTTATAGGAGTTGACCCTTGAATAAGTTGACAACGGAGAATTCAGAACACAGTAGCGGGGAGCGATCGCCTCGCCATGGTTTGCTGTTGGTTAATCCTAATTCTCGCCGGGGGGCAGCGGCTCTGGGAACGGCGATCGCCCAGTTAGAAGCCCAGGGCTTAGAAATTACTTTCCGCTCCACCCGTAATCCTGAGGATCTGCCAGATATTATTGATCGCCACCGGGAGCAGGTGGATTGCGTTATTGTTGGCGGCGGCGACGGCACCTTAAACGCGGCGTTGCCGGGGCTGCTTAAAACCCAGTTGCCCCTGGGAATTTTGCCTTTGGGCACTGCCAATGACTTGGCTAAGACCCTAGGAATCCCTAATGATTTAAACGGTGCTTGCGATTTAATTTCCCGAGGATATCAGCATCGCATTGATGTGGGGCTGGCTAATAATCATCCTTTTTTTAATGTGGCGAGCCTGGGATTAAGCGTCGATATTACCCAGCGTCTAACCCGTGATGCGAAAAAACAGTGGGGGGTGCTGGCATATTTATGGTCAGCGATGCAAACAGTGCTGCATTCCCAGCCGTTTCGCGCCACCATTGAAACTGAAGACGAAAAAATCAGGGTTCGTACCATCCAGATTGCCGTGGGGAATGGACGGTTTTATGGGGGCGGTATGGCGATCGCCTGGGATGCCACCATTGATGATGATCGCCTGGATTTATACAGCCTGGAAACACGTCACTGGTGGGACGTGGTTAACCTGTTGCCGGCTCTTTATCGCGGACAGTTGAGTGAAGTGAGCCAAGCGAGGACGTTAGAGGCAAAGACTTTTAAGGTCACCACGTCTCGCCCCCATTCGATCAATACTGATGGGGAAATTAGCACTACAACGCCGGTTTTATTTGAATTGCAACCTCGGGCGATCGCCGTTTTCACCCCTCCCCCAAAAGACGCTGTTGGTTTAGATCCGCCGCCCAGGGCAGTGTTGAAGAAATAGTTGTTTAAACGGTTTTCTCAAGCACGGGACTAAAAGTATAGCGTTCTGAAAATGTGGCGCTTAGGTGATGGCGCTATCGGTTTTACCAAAAGCTAGGCGCAGCGCCGATAAAATTAACACCATCAAAAACATGGCTAAGCCCACGGTGCAGGCGTTACTCATTTCCAAGTTATTAAACGCCTGGTCGTACAGGTAATACACCAGGGTCTTTGAGCTATTACGCGGACCGCCCTGGGTCATTACGTATACTTCCTCAAACACCTTGGTGGCGGAAATGGCGGAAATGGTGGCCACCAAAAATAAATAGGGGCGCATAAAGGGCAATGTAATATCCCAATGGCGCAGCCAGCCATCGGAGCCGTCTAGGGCTGCCGCTTCATAAATATCGTTGGGAATGGATTGCAACCCGGCCAAATACACCACCATGTAATACCCCAACCCTTTCCACACCGTTACCGCCATAACGCTGAACAATGCCAGGTTTGGACTGGTGAGCCAAGGAATAGCTTCGCCTCCCAAGCCGGTAATCCACTGGTTAAGCAGCCCGTCTTCCGCGTAAATCCAGTTCCAGGCGATACCGGCGACCACCATGGAGACAATGACCGGCATGTAGTAGGCGGCGCGGAACCAGGACACGCCCGCTAGTTTGCGGTTGACGAGGATGGCGATTCCCAAGGGCACAAATGTCAAAATTGGCACTACGACGATTAAGTACAGCACCGTTTGCCAGAGCACTTGCCAAAAGACTGGATCTTGAAGGAGCCGCTCAAAGTTCGCCGTGCCCACCCAGTTCGGTGGCTGAGTTAGGTCGTATTCATAACGGGTAAAGCTGAGGTAAAACGCCTGGAGTGCTGGATAGAATACCGTTGCGGTCAGCACCAATAGGGCCGGAAGCAAAAATAAATAGGGCGTTGCTTTCAGAAAAAAGGCGCTTTCGAAAAAGCGACCTGCAACGGAGCCCAAAGGCGTCTGTTGTTTTGGGTTTTTGGCAGTCACAAAAAAACGGCGGAAACAACATCCCCAGGATATCGCTCTCCGCCGTTTGGCTGAGTTGAAAACTTGTTCCACTCTATGGGTTTTATTCGTCTTTATTCGGCTGGAGCTTCCGTTACGGGCTCGCCCACCGCATCGTTCAAGGCTTTCTTCGCAATTTTGGTGATAAACACCGTCACGATGCACGTTGCCACTCGCCCACCGCCGAATAGGGCCCACTCTGCGGGCGCTCGCTCCCGCCCCGCAAACACTGCTGCCAGCTCGCCAAAGGTGGAGCCAATGTACACGTACATAACCGTTCCCGGCAGCATTCCAATGGACGCCAGCACGTAGTCTTTTAGGGAAACATCCGTTAGGCCGTAAAGATAATTCAGAACGTTGAAGGGAAAAACTGGCGAAAGGCGAGTGAGCAGAACAATTTTTAAACCTTCTTTGCCCACCGCTTTATCGATCGCCGCAAAGTTGTCATTACCTTCAATAAATTTCCCCTTAACCCAATCTCGGGCAATATAGCGTCCCACTAAAAACGCTGCCGTGGCTCCAATGGTCGCCCCTATAAATACCACCACGGATCCAAGGATAGGGCCGAATAAAAAGCCTGCGCCTAAGGTCAAAGCCGAGCCTGGAATAAAGGCAACGGTGGCTATAACGTAAACCACCATAAAAGCAATGGGTCCCACCGCTCCCAATCCTTCTACCCATTTCAACGCACCTTCTAAGGCTCCGGCGATTCCCCCAGCTTCCGCCGCCGCTTCTTGAGCCCACGCCGCGCCGCTTGGCCAGAGAATCGCTAAGGATAAACCAGCGATCGCCCACAGACTCACTCGCCAAACCGCCCGCCTTTGGAATACACCACGACCTATCATCGCAACGCTCACTTTTCAAAAGAACTGGGGAATGAAACAGCCAAAAAAATTAGCAGAAGAATCCATTACCCGCAGTCTCAGGTATAGCAAACGGGTTTTGTTGTACTGGTGGAGGAAAACCGTTCTTAACGAGATCACCTAAATCGCCTAAGGACGATCCCTTAGAGGATGTCTGAAAAGTCTCAAGCACGACTCATCTTGTCGTAGGCTGCAA
>CALCTI010000662.1 GCA_937894105.1 uncultured cyanobacterium | reverse complement strand
AGCATTGCAAGTATAGGAGAAGAAACAGCATAACACCGGTAGGGTATGTTGCCCAAGCAACGCACCGCCCCTGAGGTTAATCTTCTCCAATACGGCAACGAATACTGACCAACCTGGTCTATTAACCGATGAAACGTGAGTTCGACAGAGAGAACAGGGCTGAAACCTCTGCCAAATAAGGGCTTTGGGCGATCATCCAAAGTCTTTTATTGCGAATAAAATGGGCATTATTGAAAATAGAATACCTTTCTGACAATAATGAGCCGTTGCTGAGAAGCACTAATGATGATCTAATTGCCCAAATTCAGATTCCATAAGGCTTTCAGCGATATTTTTCTCGTCGAACTCACGTAATAGTGCGTGTTCCACCAGAATCGAGGATGTTGGGGGATTTAAAGCGGATCTGGTACTAGGGGCTGTCATCAATTGAATCCCTAAATCAAGAGCTGTAAGGGTTTCAGCCCCTAGCCTTGTTTTTAAAGAGCGCGTACTCCCCACTGCATAAAGCTTCTGGAGATTCATTGATAACACGCCCTAGTCCGGGTACCAAAACATTCCTTTGATGCCCTCTGGGTCCGGCATAAATCCTAAATTCCGGTAAAAATCAACCACTTGGGGATCGGCAAACAGGGTGATGTTGCTAATATCCGCCCGCCGCAGCCGCTCGATGGTTTGGCGCATTAGCTCCTTGCCCAACCCGCACCCTTGCTAATCCGGGTGAACCACCACATCCCAAACGGTAGCGTTGAAGGCGTGGTCGGAGGTGGCGCGGGAAAAGCCAATCAGTCGGCACTTTTTTCCCTTTTGCTCCCACATGGACAGCACTAAAAAACTATTTTGAATAGCCGTTTTTACCTTGCGCAGGGGACGCCGCGCCCAGCCTACGGCATCGCACAGCTCTTCCAAATCATATAGATCCACTTCCCGCTCAGTGCTGAAGATGATTTGCTGCTCGTTAGTGTTGCCAAAGGAAGAGAGGGTGTCTGTGCCATTAAGAACCACGTTACGGCGGGCGTTTGTGTTGACGTTGGCGGTGCTAAACATGTTTTTCTAAAAACTCAGTGTGTACGGGGAATGCTGGGGTGGTTTAATGGCTGACTATAACTGAGGGGAGGGGGGCAGTGGAGGGCGATCGCCGAGCAATGTTAGGTCAATCCGCTATTCACGGTAAAAGCAAGGCTGCGGCAAAAGTTGCTTTCGCCAATCGTTTTGCATTGTATTACGCAGCATTACCCCGTGGGCGACGTTTGCCCCAAACCCCGTTGGCAAATCTGTTTTGAAGGCTGACTTTTGAGCGCTCAATTTTTAGGCTGACTTTTGGAGCTGACTTTTGAAACCTAGCTGGGACTTGATTTTGGGACTTGATTTTGGGACTTAATTGGGACTTAATTCTTAAGGGCTAAATTTCTTAAGGGGATTTTGTGCGGGGCAAAGGGGCTAATCGGTGAAAGATAGATTAGAGTCGCTTTTTTTGCATTGCTCTAATTTATTTTCCCTGTATCTATTCATTCAATTTTTTGGGGTTTGGGTTCGATAACTGTGGAGTTGCTGACTTTTGAGTTTGTGGTCTGAAACTTTTTTAACCAAATCACTAACCCGTGGTTGGCGGCAAGACAAAAGGCGCGATCGCCCCTTTGAAGGCAGTGTTATGGTTCTATTGTGTTTTGGTGCTTTTCTGAGAGTTTTCCTTGGGCGACGGCTTGGGCGATCGCGCCAAGTTTTATTGCAAATCCGAAGCGTGAATAGCTCGTAATTAGTCTATTTATTCAGCTTTTAGCCTTTACTTGGGCACTTACTTAGGCATTTTATTTATTGGCGATCGCTGCTGCGATTTTTGGCACTCCTATGGCTTCGGGGCTCAAATCCTCCACACTCGACCTTTTAAAGCGCTTTAACCGGGCGTTTCCCCAGTTCTATGAGCAGTTTGTTAGCAACGATATTCAGCTACAAAACCTACGCCTAGCGTACCGACTTTATCGCACCCGCCAGGCCATCATCGAACTGAAGCCCGATGGCAACAAAAGCATCTTGCAATTTGCCTACCGCAACCAGTCGTTTTTACTCAGCGATATTTTTGGGGTACTAGCCGCCTACGGACTGACCATCCACAACCTGAGTCTCTACGGGCAAGTGCATGCCCCCATGTTGGTTTTTATCAAACTGGTAGTATCTCGCGGCAGTCAGGGATTAACGGAAAAAACCGCCGATAACGTGTGTCGCGCCATCCAAGAAGCGCTGGCGGGACACTTTGAAGTGGAAGAAATGCTGGCGGTGGAGTTTAACCTAGACGCCGGGCTGGAGCAGGTGGAAACGGAATTTTATGTGGACACGGTGTTCCATTTGCCAGCCCTGTTAATCGAAGCAGATAACCAGCCAGGTTTGTTTTACAAGGTGATGTACGCCATTTGGCAGGAGGATTTGCTGGTGGTGAATGCCAATTTGCTGGTGTGGCGCGGGCGAACTCGATTGATTTTATATTTGTTGGGACCGAACGAAAGCTTAATTCCTGAGTATTTGGGGCAGCGGATTGCGGAGGGGGTGAAGCTGCGTTTGCTGGGACAGTAAGCGGTCAATAGGCGATGAATGGTAGGTAGTTAAAAAATGATAGGTAATTAGGGATAGGCAAAGGCGATCAATCGATCAATAAAGGATAAAACTTCGGGGGTGCTGTGGCTACGGTAGATTTTGAGGGGGCGATCGCCACATTGCAACAGGTGGCGATCGCCTACGACACAAAGCAGCTCCCCAGGCGGCCAGAGCCAGCGGATATTGTGGAGTCGATGACGGTGCTGGAGCGGGGGCGACGAGGGGAACGACGGGAGTTAGCCCTGAAGGATGTGCTGGGAAATTGGCGGCTGATTTTTGTCACCGGCACCAAGAAAACGCGCAAAAAAGCGGGCACGGTCATTGGCGCTGGACGTTATTTGCCCGGGTTAGTCAAAATAACCATTTCTTACCGAGCGGATGACACGGTCGATTTAAATGAAAACACAGCAGAACAAGAAACAGAACCAAAAGACACAGCACAAAGTACCGGGCGGGTGGTAAATCAAGTACAGCTTGGGGGATTTGCCTTCACGGTGACCGGTCCCATTGAGGCGATCGCCGGGCGACAAACCTTAGCCTTTGATTTCACTCGGTGGTCAGTGGCCCTTGGGGCCTGGATACCTTTTGACGGGCAGTTGGGGAGCGGTGACGCCGGTGCTGCCACTTTTACGGAGCGCCCCCTAAAGGATCGACCGTTTTTTAATTATTTTTGGACCGATGATCGGGCGATCGCCGCACGGGGAAAAGGAGGCGGACTGGCCCTATGGATCAAGATTTGAAAACCAAGATTTAAAAACCAAGATTTAAAAATCAGGATCTGAACATTAGAGTCTAAAAATCAGGATCTGAAAACCAAGGCCTAAATCCGACTTAAAAAAACAGACCTACAAAAATAGGCTTAAAAAATCAGACCTGAAAAAACAAGCTTAAAAATAAATGTCAGGGAACCATCTACCGTTTGGAGTGGCTTATGTTGGACCGCGTGGATCTGGAGGCTTCCTTAGATAAGGAAACCTATCGAGAGCGCATCGAATCGTTAACCCTAGAGCTGCGATCGCTTCAGGAAGAATGCCGGGAAGCCAAAATACCCGTGATCATTTTGTTGGAGGGATGGGCGCCGGCGGGGAAAGGCAAAATTGTTCAGCGAATGCTCAAGCACATGGATCCCCGAGGATTTACAGTGCACTCAATTATGTCGCCCACCTCCCAGGAGCGGCATTACCCATGGCTGTGGCGTTTTTGGCAACTGTTGCCAGGGCTGGGGCAAACGGGTATTTTCTACCACAGTTGGTATAGCCGCCTCGTGGAAGGTCGCCTGTTTCAGCGCATCTCCGAAAGGGAGTTTCAGTCCATGATGCAGGAGGTGAATGACTTTGAGCGACTGCTGACGGACGACGGGGTGGTGATGGCAAAGTTTTTTATCCACCTGGGGCGTAAAGAGTTAAAAACGCGCCTCACTGGTCGGGAGGCGGATCCCTTTGAGGCATGGCGAGTGCGCCCGGAAGATTGGCAGCAGGCGAAATATTACGAAGAATACCAAGATATTGCCTCCACCACCCTGGCTAAAACCAACACCGCCAACGCCCCCTGGACCATTGTGGCCGGCAACGATAAGCGCTGGAGTCGTATTCGGGTGTTAAAAACCATGTTTGACGTGGTTTCCACCGCTTTGGCTGGGGTAAACCATCCGGCAGTGCCTCGTCCCCATTTTGGCGATATTGCCCACACTGGCGATAGTGAAAACATTGGACTTGTCCCCTTTAAAAGGGACGGTGGCCAGACTAGCCAAGCAGACGCGCAAGATTTTGATCCCCTGGCGCAGGTGGATTTGACTGTGGCGTTGGAGCGCGATCGCTACAAAACCTTGCTGAATCAATATCAACTGCGCCTCCGCCATTTACAAAAGGATCTCCACGATCGCAATCGTGCGGTGCTGGTGTTGTTTGAAGGGTGGGACGCGGCGGGGAAAGGGGGAGCCATTAAGCGCCTAACGGATTCTTTAGATCCTCGTAGTTACAAGGTATATCCCTTTGCGGCTCCCACCGACGAGGAAAAGCAGCAACATTACCAGTGGCGAATATGGCGATGTATAACGCCAAAGGGAGCATTTACGGTCTTTGATCGCACCTGGTACGGGCGGGTGCTGGTGGAGCGGGTGGAGGGGTTTGCGGAAAAGGCGGAATGGCAGCGGGCTTATGGGGAAATTAATGCCCTGGAGGCCCAGCTACGGCGATCGCAGATGACGGTGGTTAAATTTTGGCTGCATATTGACCCGGATGAACAGCTGCGACGATTTCAGGAACGCCTGACGAATCCCTTCAAGCGCCACAAAATCACCGACGAAGATTGGCGCAACCGGGAGCGATGGGACGATTATTATCAGGCGGTTAGCCAAATGCTGCACCATACCCACACCGAA
>CALCTI010000661.1 GCA_937894105.1 uncultured cyanobacterium | reverse complement strand
AACCCCAGGGTTTCGTAATAGCGCAGGGCTCCCACCCCCACCCCCGTTTCCTTCGCCACTGCGCCAATTTTTAGCCTTGTCACCATCCCACCCCCCACTGCTCTTGCCCCACCCTAAGCCCTGTAGCTAACTGTAGGCTCAAGGGCTTGACCCTCTAGCTAGCTGTAGGCTTTAGGGTGACCCCATCGGCGTCATTACATTGTTAGGAGGTGCACCGATGGGAAATTGTTGTTCCAAGGCGCAGCCGGTCTCGAGTCCAAAAGTCCAGGCTTCTTATACGCCAGTGATCGCTCTGTTTTCCTCGGCGGGGTTGATGACCTTGGCCATGTCTCTGGGAATGACGGGGTTTATGGGGATTTCGTTGGGGATGTTGGCGTCGCTAAAGCTGATGGACCTGGAGGAATTTGCCAAGGGGTTTGCTAAATACGATTTAGTGACTCGACGATTCAAATCCTATGGCAAGGTGTATCCGTTTTTGGAGTTGGCGATCGCCTTGGGTTTCCTCTCCGGCATCGCTCCCCTGGCAACGGGACTCGGGTCTCTGGGCGTAGGGCTGAGCGGCGGAATTTCTGTAGTGAAGGCGGTTTATCTAGACAAAAAGGAGTTGACCTGTGCCTGCATTGGGGGCAATTCCAAAGCACCGTTGGGCGTTGTGAGTTTTACAGAGAACGCAATGATGGCTGTGATGGGGGCGATATTCATTGGAATGGCGGTGGTATCCCAAAGCAGTTCGCTGGCAGCTGCGGGGTTGGATGGAAGGGCGATCGCTCCCTTATTCGCCGGTCAATTATCCACTCGGTCGTTGTCGCAGTAAGCGCTGACGTAATTCCCCTTCAATACGTTTGGTGAGGGCAGCTTCGTCCAGGGTGGCCAAAATGGTCTGAGCCAAGGCACGGGGGCCGTTTTCTCCCCAGGAGCCTTCGTTGGCGAAGTATTCCTTAGCCACTTGCCCGATCGCGTAGGAGGAAACCCCAGCGATCGCCCCTTGGGTCGCGGCCACTGACAGGTAAGGCAACAACGTCGCGCCGCCAGTCGCCACTGTGGAAATGCCCAGGATTCCTTTTAGGGAACTCAGTCCCAAATTTGCCGCCACTTCCCCGGCGCTGATGCTCCCTAGGGCGATCGCAATTTTTTGTAGCAGGTCAAAGGCCCCTTTATTGCCCATGGGAATGTTGTACAGGCGGGACAGGGACAAAATCGCCATAGCATCGACGGCGGCGCTACCCACCAGGTCAAAAATCGTCACCGGATTCAGGGCCACGGCCAAGCTTTTTGCCACCGTTGCCCGCCAAATAATCCGATTAGCCGCCGCATCCCGCCGGGTGAGCTTCCGCTCCAGCCCCTGCTCCTGGGTGGCGTTGGTATATAGCAGCGAATTCAGCGCCACCAGCGCCTTCCCCTCCCGGCGCAAAATATCAAAAATTTTCTCCCGCAGTTCCCCCACGTTTGCCTCCCCCGGCTGCCAGGTGACTCCCACGGTACCGTCCTCCCGCTGGGTGCGCTGCGCTACCAAAGGAGCCGCCGAAGTCATCACAATTTCGTCCGGGGAAATGAGCGATCGCACCCGCTTATCCCGCAACGTTTCATACACCGCCTGACGATCCGCCTCAGGAAACCGGTCCACTTTGTTAAACACCAGCACCATGGGCTTACCCGCCTGGCGCAGGGCGGATAGGGCATCCCATTCCAGCTGGGTCATATCCCCCGAAATTACAAATAGCAACAGGTCCGCTTGGTCGCTGATTTTTCGGGCGATCGCCTCCCGGTCTGTCCCGTTCACCTCATCCAGCCCCGGCGTATCAATAAGCTCCACCCGCTCAATACCCCCCGCTGCGGCGATCGCCCCACCCAGATCCCACACAATAGAATCACAGGTTTGGGTAACCCCGTGGAGAGCCCCCGTGGCAAACACCGATTTTCCCAACAGTGCATTTAAAACCGACGACTTACCGCGCCCCACCATACCAAAGGCGGCAATTTGCACCGTTGCCCGCTCCAGCTTTTCCAGCACTGCCCCCACCCCGGCGATCTCTTGCTCCAGCCCGCGCCGCTCCCGAGGGGTCAAATCCAAATTATCCAGCCAATCCCGCAGCGTATACGCCGCCCGCTTGTAAGCCACCTCCGTTTGCAGCTCCGCCAACTCGGCAATAATCGGCTCTGCTAATGAATTGACTGACGGATCAACTTTAGGGGCTTCGTGGGCGTCCGTATTATTTTTTTCGTCATTGTTTTTTTCGTCGGCTGTTTCTTCAACCCGTGTCTTCCCATTCCACAGACCGCCCGCAGAAATTGCCGACAGATCCCACAGTTTATCCAGCTCATCCCACTCATTGGGATGCTGGGGCGATCGCCCAGGGGCAGAATCAGCAGCAGGATCAGGGACGGTCACGGCAAAAAAATTAAACTCTCACGTCGCGCAACAGATTTAGCGACAACAGCCGCACTCTTTACATATCTCCTTTCAATTCTAAGAGGACCAGAGACAAAGTATGGCGAAATACTCAGTACGGGGACAAAAGTTGGTATTGAGAGCCTGCAAGGAAGGCAGTGCTTGGAATTGACGGTTTAGCGAAAGAGGAAAACGACTCAAACGCTTCTTTTCCCAGTTTGAGATCAACGAAGACGAGCTCGCTCGGGTGATGGTGGGACTGACAGGAATTCCCGAGCCGTGGTCCCTGAGTCTTGATCGCACCACCTGGTCATTTGGCGCAATTCACTTCAACATCCTAATGCTCGGCGTAGTGCAGAGCTGATGGGATAGGGCAAAGATATGGAAGAAATCGCAGGAGCAGCCGGATTCC
>CALCTI010000660.1 GCA_937894105.1 uncultured cyanobacterium | reverse complement strand
GTAGTCAGCGCCCAATAGTCCATTGCGGGTTTGTTTATAGCGCCGCAGATGGTACCCATCCCAAAAATAGCCTTTGAGGCGATCGCCCGCTGCCGTTGATCCACCGATAAACTCCAACACTCCGCGTGGGTCCAACGTGGGCGGCGTTAATCCCAGTTGTTCCCAGGTGGGCAACTCACCGGGAGGGAGGTTATCGGGTAGCGGGGGCAGGGATTTTGGGGCTGGCAGGGGGGCTCGCGGCTGGCAATTTTTTTCCACGTCCTTGCGGAAGCGGGTAAATAGCTCGGGGATTTGGCTAATGTCAAAGGGCAGAGCGTTGGGGCTGTGGAGGGTTGCGCCCCAGTAGCGGCGGGGTGTAATTTCTCGACTTGCTGATTGCGCTAGGTGGGCGATTGCCTCCCCCAGCGCCCCATCCACCTGCGTTTCTTCGTGGGTAACTTCCTTATGGCAATAAATCGCGTCGGCGTTGGTATGTTGCACCAGATCGGGAATAATCTCCTCTGGCTTTCCCCAGCGGATGACTAAATTTGATCCGAGATTTTGGAGCGATCGCCGTAAATCTTCCACACTTTCTAACAGAAACTTGGCACGAAAGGGACCAGTTTTATCAAAGCCAAAGGCAGTTTTTCCAAAGTGACGCAGGTCAAAGCAATACACAGGAATAACGAGCGATTGGGTACGACTGGCGTTAAGTAACGGGGCACAGTCAGCCACCCTTAAATCATTACGAAACCAGACAATTTTTGCAGGGAGATTTATCGAAGTTGATCGGCTCATAACGATTTTATTCTGGTATTTCTAGAAAATTTGGAGTGATATCAATTCCAAGCAATAAGTGATGATTTCCTTAAAGCCTCTCCTCCGTAGCTTGACATTAGGGTGCGTACCAACGCGCTGCAGGAGATTTAATGTCTGATTCGGTGCATTGCCACGCACCCTACGCAAAGATGGATTCCATCACCATACGAGCAAGTTTCATATGAGAGTAGAAAAGAATAAGGTATAGGCTGAGAATTGATTGACGTAGTTTATCCATAAAAAAATAAAGGGCGTTGAAAGAGCCCTTTATATAAATTTCAGCTATTTTTTTAGACGCTTTCTCTAAGCGCTATTGGAAGATCAAAGACCAGGGATTTCGAGAGGTTCTTGCAACCATTCAGGGGGCAAATCATCTCCCGGCGCTTGCTTTAGAAAACGCTCTTGGGAAATTTCCAACATTCTATCGAGAGAAGTATTAGCGATAAAATCAGCCGCTATTTCAACGTGTTCCTGTTGATCAGCATCATCAATACTCTCCGAATTACTCTCTGCTTCATTGCTAAGATTACTGTTTGACTCAGTCATTTTAAAAGTCCTTTTAGGTCGTTTTTAAATGAGGTTAAATGGTTGCAGTGTTAGAGAAGTTTACCTAGAGAGCCTTTACCTAGAAACACTTGGTTCAGATATATTTTACTTAGAGGTATTGAGTTCCATTCCGGTTTTAGGTAAGCCCATACTGTAATTAACGGCGCGGGCTTTTAGGTTGTAGCGAATTTCACCGACTTCCAGTAGCGATCGCACGAAATGCTCTAAATCGGACCCAATTCGGCGTAAATTATATTCCGTTAAATCCCGCCCGGCATAATCAGCAACCAGCTCTTCAAACTTAGTGTAAACCTGCTTCACAGCGGGATCGTCCCAGATAAATTCGTTGTCGGGATCCACATCTAGCGTTAATTTATCGTTGCTATCAATAAACGCATTGTCTTCAATGGTGGCAGCGAAAATGCGGATGTGGCGGGTGGTGGATTTTAATAACATTGACGAGTAACCTCTCCCTGCGGGCGGTAAAACAGGACGAATTGATGAATTAGCGAGATAAAGTGAAACTTACCGTGAAGGTTGGGCTGTTGATGATGTTCAATAACAGGTTACGACGGTTAGAGAGTTAGCCCTACTCAATTGATTTTATATTTCTTAACTCGCTAATATTCCTATTCTAGGAGAGGATCGCTGTTGCCATGAAGTTGTTGTTTATTCGCCACGCTGAATCCACCGGCAATCAAGAGCGCCGAATGCAGGGAAATGGAGAGTTTTCCTTGTCTGGGGCGGGCCAAGATCAGGCAAAACGGTTAGGAAATCGGCTGCGACGAGAGGGCTGGCTGCCCACACAGGTTTATAGCAGCCCTTTGAAGCGGGCGCGAATGACGGCGGAGATTTTGATGGAGCAGGTGTTTGGCGATCGCCCCCAAGAATCGTCCCAGGAACCCTCCCAGGCTCACTTAGCCCAAGCCATCCAGTTCGACGATAACCTGCGGGAATATCAAAACGGAATTTTTCAAGGTTTAACGTGGCAGGAAGCCCAAGCCCAGCATCCGGACCTGTGTAAGGAGCTGGAAGCGTCGGTGGATTGGTTGCCGGTGCCGGGGGCGGAGACCCTGGTGGAAGGGCGGCAGCGGGCAGAGCAATTTATCAATACGTTGCTGGCCAATGGCGCCCCTCAGGACCGAGTGTGGGTGGTGGCCCACAGCTGGATTTTGCAGCATTTAATTTCGGCGATGATGGGGTGCGATCGCTCCTGGCGCATGTCTGTGTACAATACGGCGATTTTTGAATTTTGGTTGGATCGCGATCGCTGGTACAAGGTGCTAGACAAGGCGACAGCTAACGATTCAGATGGAGCAGAAGATCAGGATTTTCGACAAGAGCAAATGGTGCAAAATCGCTTTAATACCAGCCTGTGGCAGATTCGCCGCTTTAACGACACGGCGCATTTAGTGGACCTGCTGAGCTAGCTGATCTCGGCTGGATTTGGAGATAGGGCTAGGGAAGGCCTAGGGTGCGATCGCCCCTACCAATTGCACTACATATACATACAACCCAGGCGAACCGAGGGGAAAATGGGCTCGCACTTTCAATTTGTCAATGCAGAGGGCTTCCAGTGTTTGGGCACCTCGATTAATTGCCATTTTGGTCATTCCTGAGAGCTGAAACAATGAGGGTTCGTTGCGATCTGCCTCAGGATTTGTATTTTTCGAGGTGCCTGTTTGTCATTTACGAAAGAGGTTTCTTGAAACGCCTTTTTGTGAAGAGATCGTTGGCAATTGCAGTTCCCAATAAAATCAAGCTGCACCCTAAAATCATTGGCGAACTTATGGTTTCATTTAGGAACAATAAGCCCCAAAGCATCGCAAATAATGGAATTAGGTAAGTGACCGTTAATGCTTTTGTGGATCCAATGGTTTGGATGAGTCGAAAATATAGGAGATAAGCGAATGCCGTTGAAAGTAGGGCTAAGGCAAGGACTGCAATAAGGACATTTGTCGTGATTGGTTTTGGCGGGGTGGTAAAAGGCAGTGCAGGTAAAAGCAGAAATGCCGCTCCTAGTTGACTGCCCACGGTAGCTGCTAACGAGTGAACGCCCGTCAATTTTTGTCTGACGTAGGGAGCGGCGATCGCATAGGCTAGAGCTGCCAACAGCCCAGCCAACAATGCCATCACAAAAGTGGGGGTCAGCTTAACTGCTTGCCAACCCATCAAAATCATCACTCCCAAGAACCCTAGAATAAATCCGATTATTCGGGTAATGGTTAGTTTCTCCTGGAGCCAAACAAAAGCAACGATGGTACCAAACAGAGGAGTAGTCGCATTCAAAATGGAGGTGAATCCCGCAGGCAATGATATCGAAGCAAAGGCTAGCAAGGAAAACGGGATTGCTGAATTGATGCAGCCCACCACTAGCAGTGATCGCCAATGCCGTTGAACCTCCCCCCAAAGGTTGAGGCGAATTAAGAAGGGCAAAAGGGCTAAACCGGTAATCAACACACGTAATTCGATCAACCAAACGGGACCGAGCACGGGCGCTGCAATCCTCATAAACAGGAACGATCCGCCCCACAAAGCAGCTAGCAACAAAAGCTCAGCAAATTTTAAAATACTCATGAAATGCTCATGTCAAGCGTTGCCTCCGATCCTCAGCACGGCTCGCTTCCCAACCGAGCAGAGCAGTTTTGCGCTCAATGCCCCAGCGGAAGCCACCGAACTCACCGGATTCCCGAATAACCCTATGGCAAGGAATCAGGTATCCCACCGGATTACGCCCCAATGCGTTCCCAACGGCCCTAGCAGCGGTGGGACGCCCCATTACGGTGGCTAATCCTCGGTAGGTGGTAATCCCGCCAAAAGGGATGCTTAAGAGCGCCCGCCACACTTGGATTTGAAAATTTGTGCCTTTTACGCACAGAACTAGCGGCGGATCACGAGATGGGTCCTTGACCTTAAAAATGCGATCGCATTGTTCCTGAGTCGCCTGTTGATCCTGCCTAATATGGGCATTTCCCCATTCCAGCTTCAACGCCTGTTCCGCCCCATCTTGACTTGGGGTATCGAGAAAATTAAGGTTACAAATCCCGCGAGGAGTTATCGCAATTAAGCATTCTCCAAATGGGGTTTGATGAATGCCATACCGGATCTCTAACCCGATGCCTCCAGCCTTAAATTCCCCTGGCGACATCGCTTCCAACGTTACAAACAGGTCGTGTAATCGTCCGGGACTAGATAGCCCCACATCTGTCGTTAGATCCAACAGGCTAGCGGTGTCAGCAATTTTGGATTTTGCAGATTCCACCGTGAGATATTGCAAAAATCGCTTGGGGCTAATGCCTGCCCAGCGGGTAAAAAGCCGTTGAAAATGATATTCGCTGAGATGAACGTGCTGAGCAATCGTGGCTAGGTCAGGTTGGCTCAAATGATTTTCACGAATACACGCGATCGCTTGGGCAATACACCTATAGGTCTCAGCATCGTATATCCCGTTTTCTGGCGGGGAATTCATCGGATTGTTGTTGCCATCTGTCTGTCAGGTACCAACAAATATATCGAGGGTAGAAATCCAGTCGCCACCCGTTTCTTGCGATCGCCCCAATCACCATCGTCCGGCTAGGGGCACAATCACCATGCTTCACCATACTGTAGGGCGTGTTGATTAAACTCCGAAGGTCCTACCCGGTGGAAAGTACATGCCCTTTGAAATAAAGAATCTCAGGGGCTGAGACCCTGGCAGCTACTGAGTTTGATATTGAATTGACGGCAACCTCTGGACCCTTGCCTTCCCCTTCACGCCCCTGCCTAACCAAACATTAAATCGTCAATCACGATGCGATCGCCCTGGGAACCAATAGCCACAGACCTGGCCACACCGTCAAATCTCACTTCAAAGGGGGTAGCGGTTAATCCAAAAGCACCCACCGGCAACAATGTGTCATCCGTTAACGGCAACTCGGCGATCGCCAACACATTGCCCGTACCGTCAGGACCGTCGAAAATCAACACCTCGTGGAAACCGTCGCCGTCGGGATCTACCGCTGGATCTAATGGGAAAGGAGCACCATAGCGGAACCTGAGGCGATCGCGAAATCCAGCGTCCACGTTGCCCAAAATTGTCCCGGCTCCGGTGTAGGTGGCCGCTTGGGCTGGGGTAGTGGGCGGCAATAGGGGATCCACAAAATTACCGCTGCCGCCGCCCGTAAAGTTGGTGATACCCACCACATTGGACGAAAAGCGCACGCCGGTAATGGGGTCCACCGGGAAAGGTTGCAAGTTACCCGCCTGGGAAAAATCCACCGTCATTGCAAACTGGTCGTTGTCCTGGATGGTGACCGTGGTGGTTTGGGTAGCGAACCAACCCCCCCCGGAACCAAACAGGGCAAAGGGAGGGAGGGCACCCGGGAGGACAACAGAGACGGACGCACCGAGCGGAAGAGGGGG
>CALCTI010000659.1 GCA_937894105.1 uncultured cyanobacterium | reverse complement strand
TCTTATCACTCCTCAGTAGTACGAAATGTCGGTATCGACTAGGGACTAATTCAGTAATACCCAAGAAAGGTAACTGAGTGTCAGCCTTGTGTCGCCACTTATTTTAAACACAGTTATTCGTTGCGATCACCAAACACTCACCGCAAAAATTGCGGCGTGACGCCATAGATCAGAACTTAATGCTGTATTCTAATCGCTCAATTTTTGAAGTGTGTCTATTTATAAGCGATTAGCTATAGAAATTTTTAATCAATGACTTTATCGAGCGCCTTCTTAACCACTGCACATCCTTGATTGAGCCCTGAACAGATGCGGGAAAGGGGGCGAAATTGGGATTATTTGTGGGCAACTTTGGATAGCTGCGACGATCGCCCTAATATTTTGTACGTCTTGCACCACTCCATACGCCTCCCGCCCTGTCAATCAGGTGTTACAGTTGTTAACAACAAAGAAACAAAAGTTAAAGAGAAGAGGCTGCATAGATATGGCTTTAGTTTTAGGTTTATTGGCAATTGGTTGGCTTGCTGCGTCAATTATTGGTACACAGGCATATTTCCGTGGTGAACAGCGCAAGCCCATTCACAATCGCAACTGGAATTCTAAGTCCTTTGATGATTTGGCAGAGTCTTTCACGGGAGTGGCAACGGATTACGGCGATCGCGAACCGGCCCAGTCTTTCGACTCTTATCAGGCTGCCCAGTCGTCGTAGTGGGTTGGACGAAGTTTGGTCGTAGGTGAAGCTTGACGCTCTTGGTAAGTCTGGGGTGAAGGCAAAACCTACTCAAATTTTTACGCGGATGGAAAACGCGCTCTGGTTTCAGGGCGTGTTTTTTTATGGGTTGGGGTGGCTGGACTCCGTTAATCGGGTCCATTGGAGGATCTGTCCCATTTGCCGCCAGCGTAAACAATGGGTGATAGGGCGCCCAGTGATTTCGGTGGGTTGATTAATGGCGACGTAGGGGGCGACGGTGGCGAGGGCGATCGCTGTTTCTGCGCCACACAGTTTCCAATCCACCAGATTTTTGACCCCGTCCAGTAGGGGTAACGTGGTGCCAGACAGGGTGCCGTCGGGGAGGCGGGCGGTGCCGTGGGTAACGGTGATTTGGCGATCGTCCCAGGGATAGGTGCCGTCGGGAAGCCCCAGGGGGGACAGGGCGTCGCTCACGAGGAATAAACCGCGATCGCTGTTATTGGAGCTACCCCCTGAGCGCAACAGCAATTGCAGCATGGTTCGACAAATATGCTGACCGTCGGCAATAAAGCCGCAGTGGACACCGTCGTAAGTTAAGGCAGCTCCTAGCATTCCGGGTTCTCGGTGATGAAGGGTGGGCATGGCGTTAAAGGCGTGGGTGACCATGCTTGCTCCCGCTTCGAAGGCTTGGTTCGCTTGGTCGGCGGTGGCGAGGGAGTGCCCCAGGCTGACGGTGACATTGCGACTCCGCAGGTAAGCCACAGCGTCTCCGGCGGGATCCAGTTCTGGCGCGAGGGTGATGATAGCAACGGCGTCCCAGTCGGTTTCGTGGGCAAGTAAGTTTTTAACGGTGTCGAGGCTTAGGGGCTGTAAAAATTGTTCGGGATGGGCACCGCGTTTTTTGGGGGTTAAGAACGGTCCCTCGAGATGTAATCCGAGGATTTGGGCGATGTTCTGAGGGCAATTCTGCGGCTGCTTGTGTTGATATTGGCGTAAGACTTGGAGCGATCGCCGAAAGTTCTCCACGGACGTAGTAACAATCGTGGGACAGTAGCCGTTAACCCCCTGATCCCACAGAAGCTGCCCGATTTTGTCTAATTTATCGCCGTCAGTGGCTTGTACTTCGGGAAACGGCAACCCCAACGCCCCATTAATTTGCAAATCCAACCCGCCCAAGGACACCCAATCGCCATTAAGGTTCACCACCTCTGTGCCAGCGGGAATTTCGCCCAGATCGTGCATGGGAACAATCATTTCCACCACGCCGGTGTCGTCCAGCATTAGGGCGGATTTGTGGCGATCGCCCAGTAATCTAGCGTGGGTGTAAATGCGTTCCATGGGCGGTCTTATTGAGGGGCTGTCATCAATTAAATCTCTAGCTTAAGAGCCGTAAGGGTTTTAGCGCCTAGTTTTTTGTCTCTAAAAAGCTTGTACTCCCTACCGGGAAAACTTCTGGAGCTTAATCGATGCCATGCCCTAGCTTTGGTTGTTTGGGGAGTTTACCCCGTCTAGTTGGCTTTGCCCGACGAGGACAGGTAGAGAAAAACGGTTTTTGGCAACGGCGTAAACCAGCCGGTGCGAATGCCTGCCGACTGCATAGCCCGACCAATCCAGTTGTTGCAGGTATTCAGGGCGCTGTAGAGTCCGTTCGCTTCTAAAAATACGTCGTGTTTACCGCGATTGGATCCGGGAATAAGCTGCACGGTGCCATCGGACTGGCGGCGCAGGCTGTTTTGGATATGTTGCACCACCTGGCGATACTGGGCGGGGGTAAGCTTCACCGAGTGCATATCCTGGGGCGATCGCACCCCGCGAGTGAAATACACCTGCATACAGCTTTCGGAGGGCCAAAACAAGGCTCGTAACGCGCTCAAAAGTTGGGACTTATGCCAGGTGGGGGTACGGGCAAAATATTCGCGATCGCCCCAGCCCACCACGACCCAATCCGCAGCACTGGTATCTCCCGCAAACAGGTCTGACGAAAATTCTTGCCGCCAATCAATAATGTCATTGGCGATCGGCAGCACAATATCAGCGTGAATAAAGCTAGAGGTAAATTTCACCTCAATGCCATCGGGGTCGGACTGAAAATTATTATTAACCGGGATTAAACCAATCGCCACAATGGCTAAGTAAAGAAAAATAGGTGTGAGCAGCACGGGCAGAACACGAGTGAAAAGACGGCGAAAACTGCGGCGGAGCGATCGCCATTGATTGCGAAAAA
>CALCTI010000658.1 GCA_937894105.1 uncultured cyanobacterium | reverse complement strand
GCTTGGGGGGGGTGGTTTATCGGGGCGTCGGTGAGTTGGCATCTCGGGCGTTGGCGTCGGCAGCGGACGTTTTTTAGGAGTGTGGGCAGGGAGATTTTTAGGAGAAGGGCTCGGCGATCGCCCCTCCCTTAGCTCACCTAAATCACCGTCAGGATCACTAGCAGAGCTACCGGCGACAATGTCCGGGCGATCGCCCTCATGGAGCCCAAGCTGCAAAATTCCCAGTTGCCTTAACTGTAAATAGGTAGACAGGTCAACTTCCCCCGACTGGAGCATGGCACGGTATTGACGATCAATATCCGCCATTGCTGATCGCCGCTCCTCTGGGGATTTACGAAAATGGGTATCTACGGCATCCAGCAAGCTAACCGTGTCGCCAATTTTTTGCTGGCGGCTACTTTCTAGCACCGCCTGAGCCTGCTCATCCAACAGGTCCAACATGCGGCTGACCTGCTCGTAGGCCTCAGCGGCGATCGCCCCGTCCAGGGACATAAGCCGATATTTTTGCGCCACTTGCACAACGCCATCCGCCGCCCCCTGGGGGTTGTGCTCCAGGGTGGTGCGCAGCTGGGTCACCGCCTCCTTTGCCGCCTGGGTCACTTTGGCAGACTGGCGCTTACGCCACCATCCCAGCAGCAGACCAATGGCGCTGGTGACGATTAACGCCAGAGCATATTCCTGAATGGTTTCGTTTTCTTGAATGGACCGCAGCCAAGCATTGCGCGGGTCGCCGTTTTCGTACACTTTCTGCGCTGGAATCGCCGTATACAGAGAGTTTCGCCGGAGCAGCTCCTTGGGATCCCCGTCCGCTAGCTCCGGGTAAAACATGGCGTACTGGCGAGCGGTGGATAAAATTGCCCAGGTCATCAGCCCAATGGCGCGGCGATCGCCGTTAGATTTGGCAATCAGGGCCGTACCGGTGGCGATCGCTGGAATATCCGCCGGGGGCTGGGGGCGAATGGGATTGTAAAGGCCCTGGGGAATGGTGGTTTGGTGGTAAGACTCGGGAAAATTGGCGGTGATATAATTGGCCACCGCCGGGGGAATGGTGAGCAGCTTTAAGGGCGGATCGGAATTTTCCATGGCGTTCCGTACGGTTTTGTTGACCCCCACGGTGCCCACGTAGGCGATCGCGTCCACCTCCCCCGCCTCCAGCGCCTTTAATCCCTGGGCAAAGGGCAGTTGCCGAGGCTGTACTTTTAATCCCGCCAATCCCAACAGCCGCTGGGCCGTAAAAAAGGTACCGCTGCCCTCTTGCCCCATCGCCACGGGCCGACCTTGCAAATCCAACATGCTGGTGAGGGGGCGATCGCTGCGGGTGATCAGATGAAAATGCTCCTTAGCCAAAATCGCGAGGGTCTGGATTTTTCCCTGACGCATAGCCGGTCGTGCCACATCCAACTGCACCAGGGCAAACATCACGTCCCCCTCCAGCACCCGCTGCAAATTATCCTGGGAGCCTCGCGAATCATGGCCGTCCTGAACCCGCAAATCCCCCACCCGCT
Source organism: uncultured cyanobacterium (assembly GCA_937894105.1). GTDB lineage: Bacteria > Cyanobacteriota > Cyanobacteriia > CACIAM-69d > CACIAM-69d > CALGDE01. The sequence continues at coordinate 3,082 of CALCTI010000658.1, read as the reverse complement.
CCACGGACCTGGCTACCTGCGCGCTAATGCGCTGGTAGCCGCTATTATTTTGTCCCGACGCCACAGTTACGGTCTGGGGAGAAAATCCACAGCCGCCGAGGGTGCCCACGCCGATAATTGCGATCCAAAAAGGGTGAGCGATCGCCCCCCGCTGCGCCCCATTTCTTCTAACCTGCCCAAAATTCTGTCTAACGCTCGGTCCCATCGCCCCCCCATTATCGCGCTGCCGATACCTTATTTAGGGGCCAATGTTTGCTGAATATCCGTGTCTCGCACCTCATTAAGGCGCTGGTTCAGCTTGCGAATCCGCCGGGATAACAGCCGAATAATATTCACCGCAATATCGGGCGTTTCGTCGATCGCATCGTAAAGCTGTTGCTGGGTCAGCACTAAACACTCGGACTTATCCAGGGTGCTCACCGACGCCGATCGCGGTTCCGCATCAAACAGGGACATCTCCCCAAAGAACGACCCTTTACCCATCTTTGCCAGGTCGCGATCGCCCGTGTGAACCCGCACCGTTCCCGATACCACAATGTAAAGCGATCGCCCCTCTTGCCCTTCCGTAAAAATCGTATGTTTCTTGGGAAAGGACAGCTCATCCATACAGGAGGCTAGGCGAACTAGAAACTCGTCTCGCAGCTCCTTAAAAATGGGAACTTCTCGAATAAATAGGAGGCGATCGACGCTAGTGAGCATGGAGATGCGGTTAAGCAGGGGCTAAAAGAACGTAAACCAGCGGCACGAGCAGCGTTGTTAATTCCCCAACAGGGAGGCGAACGTTAAAAAGCAAAAGAACCAAGACGCAATGGAAGAGGAGCTCGCGCGTCGAAGCAGCACAACTGGACCTCTATACTATCCTGCCTGTTCCCTTCCGGCGAGGGTACCCAACGCCAAAAGTACAGTGGGCTACACCCCAGACAGAATAGCAAAACAGACGGTGCCATATGCTATCCCCCTGAGCTTAACCCAAGCTCCTGGGACATTTGTCCCACCTGGGCCGCCACTAACGGATCGGGATCGTTTTGCAGTCGCGGCAGTAGGTCCACCAACGCCCGCTGGGACGCCACTTTGAGATACGCCAACACCGCCTCCCGCACAAATCCTTTGGGATGGCGCAAACAGGCCAGGGTCTGGTCCGTAGTTAGGCTCCAGCGTTCAGTGCGGGCCAGGTGGAAACAGCAGGCTAGGGGCCACGCCGACAGAAAATGGCGCAGGTTTAGCAGCCGTCGCACGCGATCGCGCGGCACCATGGCTTGGTATTCCATCAGCTCCGACAGCGATCGCAACTTCTCCACCGGCGTATCCGCATCAAGCAAATTCAACACCGCCCGCTTGCTAGGAATATCTAGGGTATTGTCTAAAATCTCCAGCCCCCGCGCCTTACTATCGCCGGTACCCGAGCGGATATTAAACGCCGCCGCCTGAATCGCCCCCAGGGAATACAGGAATTTCATTAGCAAAAAGAGCTGCTCTTGCCCATCGGAAATTCCCTCCCTCAAAGCCTTGCGCAACAAATCCCCCTGCTCCCCAGGCACTCGACTTTCCCGCAAATCAATTAACGCCGCACAGCGCTGACCAATGAGCATCAGCTCCTGATTAATCAACGTCTCCACGCCGGTTCGTCCAATGCGGTTTAGCACCCCTTCAATGCCCACCTCGTCGGGAATCTTCAGCAAAATTTTCAAAATATTTCGCCGCGCCGTGCCCCAGGACGTAAACAAGTTCGCCACCAGCGCGTCTAACGCCGCCGCCGTCCCCACCTGCCCGATCGCCGTACAGGCATGGGTACGCATAATATCTGGCTTACGCGCATCCTGAGCCACCTCCGCCAGCATGGGCAAAGCCTCATTCCCCAGCTTGCCCAGACCCTTCAAAGCCGACTCCCGCGTAGCCTTGTAGCTCAGCCCATGCACCAGCGACGGATAGTACTCTTCCAGCCGCGCCGACGCAATCACCTCTAACAGGGCACAGCGCACCTCCAGCGAATCATCCTGAAGCAAATTGGGAATATGGAGCCGCAGGGCCTGGAGATAATCCGCCTCGCCCAGGGCACGACAGCCCATTACCCGCTCCTGGACGCTATTGCTAGTCAGCATTCGCCGCAAACAATTGGTGGCTTCCGCCTTCTGGGCCGGCGTCCCTCGCCGCATAATCAACGACGCCGCCGTACCGCGCACCGTGGGATCCACCTCCGCCCGTAAATAGGGCTGCAAATGGCGCACATCCTGCTCTGACTCGGTAAGCCACAGGTACCGCAATGCTACCGCTAGCACCTCTGGCGGCGGCTGCTGCACAATCAAGGCCCGCACCTGTACCAGATATTCCTCGCTAGGCTGCTGGAGCATCACGTCTAAACTCTGGCGCTGTAGGGGGGGCGTCAGGGACGTTAACAGGGGAGCCAACACCTCGCTCACGTTGTCGGGGTCAATGCGGCTCAACAGCTCAATACAGGATCGCTTATCTTCCGGCGTGGTGCCGTCCTGCTCTAGGGCTCCCACCACTGCCAGCTTTAGGGTGCCAGAGTCCACATCCATTGCCCCCAGGCGTCCCCGCTCGGCGCTCAGCACCAGTAGGCTCACATAACGCGATCGCAACGCCCACACGGACCACAGCCACAGGGCTGCCATCACAACAATTTGCCCCACCACCACCCAGCTTTGCAGCTGACTGTAATTGTCCGGCAGAATTTGCTGACACACCCAAGTGGTGCCCAAAATCAACAAGCCGGCTCCCCCGGTGGATAAGGATTCAAAGCCCCCGCGCACCCGCGCCTGGATACTGCCGCGAATATTTTCCGGCATTGGCTGGAAAAACACCGGGTTAGCGCTGGCAAACAGGGTGTATCGCAATAGCTCGTCGGAAAATTTAATGGCGATCGCCCCCAGATACAAGGTAGACATCCCCCCCGTAAACTGCTCCATTCCCGCCAAATCCAGCGCCCCCAAGGTGGATCCCAAGCCCACCAGCACAATTAACGCCGGTTGAATCGCCGCCGCCCGAAACAACCCAAACCGCTCGATCGCCCGACTGGACAGCAGCCACTGGGCCGTCAGCTCCGCTATCCCCAGACTCCCGTTAA
>CALCTI010000657.1 GCA_937894105.1 uncultured cyanobacterium | reverse complement strand
TTAAACGGGGCTGGGGTGATCGACAAAGGGGGCGATCGCGTCCCATGATCGCCGTGGGAGCCGTTTCCCTAAGCTTGTGGACCGGCGGAGAAATGATAAACAACGCTGAGGCATTGGCAGCGTTGTCGTTGGTGGCACCACCGGGGCAATCCACGCCCGACGTGCGCCCGGTTCCTGATCCCAACCGCGATCGCGACCTTCAACCTCTACCCGATCCCACCCCCCTGCCCACGGAACCGGGGCCCCTAGACTCGGAGCCAGTACAGCTTGACCCCAGCGCCGACCCAGACGCTGACGCCGTACGCTTTCGGGTGGATCGCATTGACATTACCGGCAGCACCTTGTTTACGCGGGAAGATTTGCTGGAGTTAATTGAGCCGTTGGAAGGGAGGGACGTGACTCTGCGTCAGCTTCAGCAACTTGCGGACAGCATTACCCAGCGTTATTTGGACGGCGGCTATATTACCTCCCGCGCCCTGGTACCAGAGCAAACCATCGATCCCACGTCCCGCACGGTGGAAATTCGGGTCATTGAGGGATCCCTGGAAGAGATCAGAATTGAGGGGCTAGACCGGCTGAACGAGCGGTATGTGCGATCGCGGGTGAAGCTGGGAGCGGGAACGCCTTTGAACACCACGGCACTGGAGGATCAGTTACGACTGCTGCGCTCCAATCCCCTGCTGGACAGTTTAGAGGCCAGCATTCGCCCCGGTGAGGGAGCCGGAAAAAGTATTTTAATTGTGCGCGTGGCGGAGGCGGATCCCTTTGGCGGCAGCGTGGGTGTGGACAACTATTCCCCTCCCAGCGTAGGTTCTGAGCGCTTTAGCGTTAATTTATTTCATCGCAATTTAACGGGCAATGGCGACCTAATTTCCCTGGGCTATAACCGCACCCTCCAGGGGGGAACGGACGTGTTGGACTTTAACTATCGCGTGCCCTTAAACCCCATGGACGGCACGTTGCAGCTACGCGTGGCCCCCAACTGGAACCGGATTATTCAGGAAGACTTTGAGGAGCTAGAGATTCGGGGTCAGTCCCAGCTTTACGAGCTTAGTTTCCGTCAGCCGTTGGTGCGCAACCCTCGCAATGAGTTTGGCTTGTCCCTAGGATTGACTTACCAAACGGGACAAACTTTTGTGTTTAACGATATTGGTACGCCCTTTGGATTGGGCCCCGATGAGGATGGGGTCAGCACCACGGCGGTGGTGAAGTTTGGACAAGATTATATTCGCCGGGACCCGCGCGGTGCCTGGTCGCTGCGATCGCTGTTTAACTTGGGCACATCCCTATTTGATGCCACGGATAATGACGGCGATTTGCCAGACGGGCAGTTCTTTAGCTGGACCGGTAGCATTCAGCGGGTGCAGCGTCTCAGCGATCGCCACTTGCTGCTCATGGGCATCAACGGTCAGCTATCGACGGATCCCCTATTGTCGTCCCAACAGTTTGTAATTGGCGGCGGGCAATCGGTGCGCGGCTTTCGGCAAAATGCGCGATCAGCGGACAATGGCTTTCGGGCGTTTATTGAAGACCGAATTACGTTAGCAAAGGACAGCTCGGGGCTACCGGAGCTAATTTTGTCCCCTTTCTTTGATGCGGGCTATGTGTGGAATCATGCCGATAACCCTAACCCGCTGCCGGACCAGCGCTTTTTAGCCGGTTTTGGGGTGGGGCTCACTTGGTTGCCGGTGGACGATTTTGTGATTCGCCTTGATTACGCCATACCCCTGGTGGATTTGGACGATCGCGGCACCAATGTTCAAGACGACGGATTTTATTTCAGCGTTAATTATCGGTTTTAAGTAATCTAATCTAACCGACTAAATTTAAACGACCGCATCTAAACAACCACATCTAAACGGCCCATTCTAGGAGTTGAACATGGCTGAAGGGGTTACATCGCTGCTGGCATCGCTGAAAGGTGGGCTCATTGTGTCGTGCCAGTGTCCCTATGGTTCGCCCACCAATGACCCGGCGGTGATTGCGGCAATGGCGATCGCCTCCTTAAACAACGGGGCGGTGGGGGTGCGTATTGAATCTCCCGAACGCGTCGCAGCGGTGCGCGCCCAAACGGACCGTCCCATTATTGGGCTGTGGAAACAAACCATCCCTGGCAGTGACGTATACATCACGCCCCAGTTTCAACACGTGTGGGCGATCGCCGCTGCCGGAGCCGATCTGATCGCCATTGATGCCACCGGGCGATCGCGACCGAGAGGCGAAAAATTAGGAGACATTATCCGCCGCACCCATGAGGAGTTAGGCAAACCGGTAATGGCAGATATTGATACGGTGGACGCTGCGGAAGGGGCGATCGCGGCTGGGGCAGACTGCGTGGGCACCACCCTATTTGGCTACACTGACGATACCCGTTCCCGAAAGCCCCCAGGGTGGACCCTGCTAAAAACGTGCGCTGAACGTTTATCGGTGCCGGTGCTCTGTGAAGGGGGCATCAGTTCGGCAATGATGGCGCGGCAGGCGTTAGATTATGGTGCCTGGAGCGCGGTGGTCGGCACGGCGATTACTGGTATCGATTTACAGGTGCAGGCTTACTGCCAAACCATGAAAATTGCGGAATAGCCAAGAAAAAAGCGGCTGCGCCTTAGGGGCGATCGCCACAAACATTTAGGCTATTGACTAGGGAAGGGATCCATCGCCCAAGTCCATGGCGATCGTGCCAGCGGGTCCTGGAATAGGGTTGGACGGAGGCTGGTGATTTTTCGCATGGTCAGCCCAAGCTAAATCCACCACCTGGCTTAACCATGCCCGGCGATCTTCGGTCAGTAGCTGGTCGTCGCTGAGCACCGCGGCCCGCACTTCACTGATGGACTGGTTTTGGGCGATCGCCGCCTCAATCACCGCATCAATGGCACCTACAATTTCACGCACATACTCATCACTAGACCGGAGAGAGTCGCGAGTGTCGTGATCCAAAATCTCAACGTACCAACGAGGGAAAATCATGATGTTTAAAACGATTTATGGGGCAATTATAAAAAATTATTAAGATTATTAAATCTATCATTGGGCGCACGATAGCGCATGGTGAGCAAATTTAGGGCTCCATTCCAAATTGCTTAAGAAAGTGGGCAAAAAACGTGACTTGGCTGCTGACTTCGACGAACAAATGTAACGGCTAACGGCGGTGTGGGGATTTTTAAGGTTTCAGTGGAGGGCGGTTGACTCAAGGTGTTAGGAAACAATGTAAAGGGCAAGGCTAAGGACAACGCCGAGGATGGGGCAACAGTTGGATTCGAAGTTGGTTGGAAAGTGCCCTATGCCCCAGTGCGTAAGCTTTTCGGTTTTATGCAAATCAAGACTCTCTGGGAAATTTAATAGGAAGGTACACTATTAAAACCGAAGAAAAAGAATTGGTTTGTTTGCTGAGTGCCATTTTGGCTATAAAAATTTTGGGTATAAATTTTGGCCGTTTTAAGTCAGCGGCGTTTCCCAAGGCGTCTTAGGGCAGTAAACAAGCTTAAAGTGACTGATTATGGGACTCAAAATATTACAGCTTGGGACATTTTGTTAACTGCCCATTCGTATTGAGGGTTTTTAAAAATCTCCCCCGGGGAAACGGAGGGGATTTACGCCTGAAATAATGTCCTAGTATTGGTAACTCAGAGCTGATCTCCAATTATTTTTCGGCATTGCAGGTTTAGGAGAGGAAACAGCATTACACCGGTAGGGTGTGTTGCCCTAGCAACGCACCGCCACTGAGGTTAATCTTCTAAGGTGCGTTGTGAAAAGCAACACACCCTACCTCCTCAAATTCAGCAACGCCTATTTTTCTACGGTTGTCAGCTTGGCGATCCCTCGTATTTTTTACATCCCATGAAAGAGCTGCTTTACCGCGAAGTACCGACCCCAGATATGGATGCAGTCTGTGGCTGGTTACAGGCGGATTTTCAGCCGTCAGTGGGAACCAAGGTGGCGACGGAGTCGGGGTTTCGCTGGTATGCGGATGGTGAAAGTACGAAAGAGTCATCCCGGGCTGCGCTGGTGGGGTTTGTATGGACGGTGCAGCGAACGACCTATTTAAAGGTAGTTCAGTGGCAGAAGGCGGCGGCGGCGCAGAAACTTTTGACAGAGCTGGAGCGGGGGTTGAGCGATCGCTTCCCGCCCACTTATCCGGAGCCGCCGGAGATTGATCTCGGTCAACAGTCGATTTTTGAGGCGTTGGAGTCCCATTACCCTGAAACCGTTAAGTATTTTCAGAAGATGGAGCGGGGGGAGTACGACCTGACGAGGGTGTATTGGTGGGAGCGACGTTGGCGGGACGGGGTGCGATCGCCCCAAAATCCAAGGACAATTGTGGCGCGATCGACAGGTACCTTGCCGCACACAGAGGGTTCATCTGAGTTTGCCTCGCCGGAGTTTGACCTAATTTATGTGGGCGGGGCGCTGGGAGTGGTTCATGCGGCGGCGATGGCCCAGCTTGGCTATCGGGTTCTGTTGCTGGAGCGGATGCCTTTTGGGCGAATGAATCGGGAATGGAATATTTCGCGGGCAGAGTTTCAACGTTTAATTGACCTGGGATTGTTCACCGCCGAGGAATTTGAAAGCATTATTGCCTGTGAGTATGAAGACGGTTTTCATAAGTTTTTTGATGCGAATAATCCTCCCCAGGCGCGGGCGAAAGTGTTGCATACGCCGACGGTTTTAAATGTGGCGATCGCGGCCGATAAATTTATTCAGTGCTGTGGCGAGAAATTGACGGCGGCGGGGGGAGAAATTTGGGATGAAACGGAATTTCAACGGTCTGAAATTTTTGATGATGGCACCTTGGTAACGGCGACCCATTTGCCTACGGGACAGGGACGACGGGCGACGGGGCGAGTGTTAATTGATGCGATGGGTACCGCGTCGCCGATCGCTTGGCAACTGAACCAAGGTCGTCCCTTTGATAGTGTGTGTCCCACCGTTGGGGCGGTGATTAATTCGGGGTTTGAACCGCAGGTTTGGGATTCCACCTATGGGGATGTTTTATTTAGCCATGGGGATATTTCTCGTGGTCGCCAGTTAATTTGGGAGCTATTTCCTGCCGAAAATGGTGCCCTTACGGTGTACCTGTTTCACTATCACCAGGTGAATCAAAAAAATCCTGGCTCCCTGTTAGAAATGTACGAGGATTTTTTCACCATTTTGCCCGAGTATCGACGCTGCATTATGGACGAGCTGGAGTGGGGAAAGGCCACTTTTGGGTATATTCCGGGCTATTTCAGTTTGGGGGAGGGCGATCGCACGGTAGCGTTTGATCGACTGATTGCCCTGGGGGATGCGGCGTCGTTACAGTCGCCTCTAGTATTTACCGGTTTTGGGTCCATGGTGCGCAACTTAAGTCGGCTGGTGGATCAGTTGGATACGGCGTTGCGTCATGATTTGGTATCGGCGGAGCAGTTGGGGCAGATTCGGGCGTACCAAAGCAATATTGCGGTGACCTGGATGTTTTCCAAGGGCA
>CALCTI010000656.1 GCA_937894105.1 uncultured cyanobacterium | reverse complement strand
CGGCGTGTCGGTGGTAACGATCACATCCACTGACTGGACCCCTTCCAACGTTTTTCGAATGGCCCGCTTACAGTCATCCACAATCAGCCCGCGCAGGGGACAGCCCGCCGCTGGCAGCACCAACGTAAAGGTAATATCGCCATTGCGCACAATCACGTTGCGGATCATATCGAGGTCAACTAAACTTTCTTCCCGTTCTGGATCTTGCACCGGGCGCAGGGCTTCGATCACATCCTCGGGGGTTAGGGCGCTGGGGGACGCGCTGGAATTGGGGGCGCTGGTCATAACAGGAACGCTGGGAAAGGTCGGAGGAATTTGATCGGGTTAATAAAAGTTTATTGGAGTTTTGGTCGCTCTTGGGAGGGATGGGGGATTTTTCCCTCGCTTTCTCCTGGCTTCTCCTTGTATTAAGGAATTTTCACGGAGTTTCAAAAGCTGTGGAGTAGACCCAGAGGGAGTTCGGGATAAAGCGCTGACGGATCGCCAGAATTTTTTATCGCTTTATTAAGTTCCGTAGATGGGGGCGATTCTCCTTTGGGCGATCGCGGTAGGCTAAAGCGAACTAAAAACCCGGCGCGCGCCCACGTCAGCGCTCCATACTTTCCGGGATTAAGTCCTCCGAGGTTAAGTCTTCCGAGATGAAGGTTTCCGGGGTATTAAGTTTTCCGGATTTAAAAAATCCGAGCTTTAAAACGACCGTTTAGAGAGAAACACGAAGTATGACGGCATTTGCTACTCCTTCTAAAACTACTTCCACTGCTCCCCCCAAGGATTCTCGGGAGCGCGTTGGTCAGTGGATGCGCCAAATTCAAGATGAAATTTGTGAAGGGTTGCTGGGAGCCGATGGGGGCGGTGACTTTAAACAGGATGCCTGGGACCGCCCCGAAGGCGGCGGCGGGCGATCGCGGGTGATGCGCGACGGCAATATTTTTGAACAGGGCGGCGTGAATTTTTCTGAGGTGTGGGGCGATCGCTTACCGCCGTCAATTCTCAGCCAGCGCCCCGAAGCCAAAGGTCACCAGTTCTACGCCACCGGCACCTCCATGGTGCTGCACCCGAAAAATCCCCACATTCCCACGGTGCATTTGAACTACCGCTACTTTGAAGCGGGACCCGTATGGTGGTTTGGCGGCGGCATTGACTTGACTCCTTACTATCCCGTGCGCGAAGACGTGGAAAACTTCCACCGCACCTTGAAAAACGCCTGCGATCAACACCACGGCGAATACTACAACGTGTTTAAGCGCTGGTGTGACGAGTATTTTTACCTGAAGCATCGGGGCGAAACCCGTGGGGTTGGCGGTATCTTTTTTGACTACCAAGACGGCATTAACGACCAGCTTTACTGTGGTCCCGATCCCGAAGGCGGTGCGGCAGAATACAGCCGCACCGTTCCCAAGCTCGACTACCGTAACTGGGAGCAATTGTTTGCCTTTATTCAGGACTGTGGTCGTGCGTTTTTGCCCGCCTACGTCCCCATTGTGGAGAAGCGTAAGGATACGTCCTATGGCGATCGCGAGCGCAATTTCCAGCTATATCGCCGGGGACGCTACGTGGAATTCAACCTGGTATATGACCGGGGAACCATCTTTGGTTTGCAAACCAACGGTCGCACTGAATCTATCCTAATGTCCCTGCCACCCATGGTGCGCTGGGAATACGGCTACACTCCGGAACCCAACACCCGCGAAGCAGAACTTTACGATACCTACCTCAAGCCCCAGAACTGGCTTGGATAGGTCAAGAAAGAAGGCGCAATGGTTGCTGGCGGCTTTTAACACGGTTGGGCACCCGGTTCCGGCATATCTGCTGTGGGATAGCCACTATATTCCAAGGACTGCAAAGTATGACAATTCACTTTGTTGCTTGCTTTACAAGGGCATGATGGATTATTTCTCCACTCTTTCCTTGGGGATAAGTCGACTATACTAGGCTTAATAAATCAGGGTAAGCTAGATGTATAAGGGACTGTGACACGGATTAGGAACGCATTGAGCCATTATTAAACGGCGGTCCACAGTGCAGGTTTACAAAATCAGTTCTGGAGATTGGTTGAGCTGCTGTATCTGGCAGCCGAAAGCGACCAAAATCGAAAGCAACCACAATATTTGAACCCTCATCGTGGAGGTGGAAGCATCGCCTACTGTGTCCCTCTAACCCTCAATTAAGGTATGATTCGCAACTAATATATTTGATATTCGCCCCATAGCAAGGGTTACGTGATAACACCTGGTATATTTCGTTTAGGCACTTACCTTGTCACAAGAAATTTGGCAGTGACTGCTGATCCTTTTAAAACTGATGTAATGTTTGACAGTAGCGATTGCCCGCTCGCGCCTTCGGACTGTCGGAAAGCATATTAGAGGCGCTAATCCTTAATTTGCCTTCATCACTCTCTGTAACTTGTTTTTAGCCCTACGAAGGCACAACCACGATTCACCATGAAGCAAAAGACCTATACGACGAAAGATAATGTCACTGTCATTGTCCTTAGTCCGTCGGGACGCTTGGATATCGCGACGGCATGGCAGTTTCGCCTAAAGTTGCAGGAATGTATTTCCAAGCTGAGCCCTCACGTGGTTGTGAATCTGAGCGAGGTTGGGTTTATTGACAGTTCGGGTTTGACCGCGCTGGTGGCAGGTATGCGAGACGCGGACAAGGAAGGGGGCAGTTTCCGGCTGTGTAATGTGCACCCTGAGTCGAAGCTGGTATTTGAAGTGACCATGATGGATTCCGTATTTGAAATTTGCGATACGGAAGAGGAAGCCCTTGAAGGTAATCCTCGCAGCGCCGTTAGCTAAGGTGACGCTGACTTGAAAGTGATTCGGGTACCGGCGGGTGCAGCGAATGGAGTCAGGAGGCTGGGCTAGATCAGAGCGTAGGTTGAAATTTTTTGGTAGCAGTAGGGGCCCATTAGGGCGCCCCAAATTGCCTGTCCCGTTTCAGGGTTGATGCCTTTGTCGTGGGTTTGTAGGGCTTTGGGCTCGGCGTCAAAACCAAGGGACACTTGGCGGACGGTTCCGTCTACGGGTAATTGGCATTTGCTGTGGGGGTTGGGGCGAGCGGAGAATTTTTCGGCGGCGGGATGGGTGACGGTTAAGGTGCAGCCCGGTAAGGGAGTTAAGTCTTTGGGGGTTAAGGCGCTGAGAAGTGCTGGCGATCGCCCCCCACCCCGCACCGTTGCTGCGTCGGTAATTTGATAATAGTCCACCTGTATTTGTCCCGCGGTCTCGGACAGCAAAAAGACCCGAGGACGATACGGCTGGTCTAGCTTCAGGGCGTTGGATTGTTCCGCATAAAAGGCAAAACCGCGATCGCGCCAAATCCCCAGGGGACAATGCCACAGACGCACGGGCACGTACCACACCGGTTCCTCACGGGCTTGGGCTTGGTTGTCAAATTCCCCCGCCAGATAGGCGGCGAGGGTGGTTAGGGATTTGCTGAAGGGGGAGGGAGCCATGGAAATTACAAGTTTTTCATTTCACCATTTTCACCATAAAAAAGCCGTCCATCTCGTGCTGGTGCGGCCACACTTCAATGGTGCCGTTGGGTTTAGCGAACTGGGCGGGGATGGAGTGGGCAGGTGGTGGGGCGATCGCCCAGGATGGATTATCCCTAAGGAAGGCGTTGATAAGGTCCAAATTTTCTGGCGGGTTGATGGTGCAGGTGGCGTACACCAGAGTGCCGCCAGGCTTAACCCAAGGGGCGGTGGCGTCGAGGATTTTGCGCTGTAGCTGGGTGATTTTTGCAATATTGTCGGGGGTTTGTCGCCAGCGGGCATCGGCGCGACGGTGCAGGGTGCCAAGCCCGGAGCAGGGCACGTCTAGGAGAAGGCGATCGCACGACTCTGGCAAACCATCGGGAAAAATTTCCGCCAGCTCCTCAGGATAATCATCGGTAACCGCTGTGTACTTTTGCCAGTTACAGGCATCCAGCACTAGGCTGCGAATGCTATCGAGCTGGAAACGCTGCACATTCTGACGCAGTTTTTTCAGGCGGGACAGGGTGCGATCCAGGGCAATAATGCAGCCGTTGTCCCCCATCAGGTCGCCCATATGACAGGCTTTCCCCCCCGGTGCGGCGCAGGCATCCACGACAATTTCCCCCGGCTGCGGGTCCAGCAACAGGCTCACCAGTTGGGCGCTGGCATCTTGTACCGCCCACCAGCCCTCCTTAAAGCCCGGCAGCTCCATCACTTTTCGCCCCGTTGCCTCAGATTTCCCCAGTTTGCGCACCCGAATTCCCTGGGGCAGGGCGGGCATCGCCTCCGCCTCCGCGCCCGTATCCTGGAGTGCCTGGAGGACAGTGGGGCGATCGCACCGACTTTGGTTCACCCGCAAATCTAGGGTGGGCACCTGATTAAACCACTGACACAGTTGCTCTGCCGCCTCGGGTCCTAGGGAATCGCACCAGCGCTGCACAATCCAGTGGGGATAGCTGTGGAGGGTGCTGAGGCGCTCCACGGGATCCTCCGGCTCCGGGAAACACCAGGGACCGTCCTGGTCGCTCGCTTCCAGGCGACGAACGTAATTGCGCAAAATGCCGTTGACCAAGCCGCTTAGACCTTTCAATCCGGACAGTTTAGCCAGTTCGACGGTTTCGTGGACGGCGATGCCGTTGGGAATTTGGGTTAAAAATCCAATTTGATACAGCCCCAGATGCAGCACTGCCCGTAGTTCTGGGGCTTGATCCTGGGCCAGTTTCTTCGCAAGATGGTCAATGATGGCGTCCAGGATTCGCCGCTGGCGGGTGCAGCCATACACCAGTTCTGTGACCAGCCCCCGATCTTGGGCGCTGAGGTGGTTTGCCTGGCGTAAATAGCGATCCAGGGCGGCGTCCGCATAGCTACCGGCAAACACCGACCGTAGGGTCTGAAGGGCGACCTGGCGGGCGGTTCCGGGGGGAGATTTGGGGGATTGTTTCGATTTTGAACGGGATTTGGGCACAGGAATGGCGGTAGAAACGGCGTAAGGATTAGGGGGATCGACGGCGAATCCAGTACCCTATATCAGACGAGCGCCGGTTAGGAGGGGAATCCATGCAGCCCGTAGACTTCACCACTTTAGCGGCGGTTTGTGCGGATTTGAACGATTCCTGGCAGCCGGCGCGGGTGGAACAGGTTTTTCAGCGCGATCGCTTCACCGTTTTTCTGTGTTTGCGCACCCTCAATAATCGCGGCTGGCTGGGCATTTCCTGGCATCCCCAGGCAGCTCGAATTCACGTGGCAACGCCGCCGCCCAAAGCCCCGGATACGTTTACCTTTAGCCAACAGCTCCTGCACCAAATAAAAGGCTTTGCGTTGGTGAATTACGGCTGGGTGGCCCCCTGGGAGCGGGTGGTGGATTTGCAGTTTGCTAAACGCCCCGGCGATCCAGTGCAGTGGCATCTGTATGTGGAAATTATGGGTAAATACAGCAACGCCATCCTTACCCACGCGGACCGCACCATCGTCACCGCCGCCCACCAGGTCAGCGACCAGCAATCCAGCCTGCGCCCCATCCAAACGGGACAGCCCTATGTGCCCCCGCCCCAGCTTACCGACGCCGTGCCCACCTTGGAAGAGTCACGGGAGGAGTGGCAACAGCGGGTGGGGCTGATCCCGGACCGTCTCCAGGGACAGCTAGTCAATACCTATCGCGGCATCAGCACCCCCCTCGCCCGCACTTTGATCCGTCGCGCTGAGTTGCCCGCCCCGATCACCACGGACCAGCTCAGCGATCGCCAATGGCAGGCGCTATTTACCCAATGGCAAACCTGGCTAAAGGCGCTGGACACCCAAACCTTTACCCTCGCCTTTGATCACACCAATCCCCAAAAGCCTGGCTATACGGTGTTCGGAGAGTCGCCCGAGGTGGAGTCAGTGCAAATTTTGCTGGATCGGTACTATGGGAGTCGCCTTAACGAAGACGCCTTTCAACGATTGCACCATCAACTGCGGCAAAAAATTGCGGGGCATTTGAAAAAGCTGGTTAAAAAACGGGATGGGTTTAGCGATCGCCTAAACCTATCGGAAGATGCCGAAGCCTATCGCCAAAAAGCTGATTTATTAATGGCGTATCTACACGAGTGGCGCATTGGCATGGAAAAAATTGTGCTCAATGATTTTGAAACGGGCGAGCCTATTACAATTGCCCTGGATCCCACGGTAAATGCCCAGGGCAATGCCCAAAAGCTTTATAAGAAACATCAGAAACTGCGGCGATCGCGCCAAGCCATCGAACCCCTACTCAACGCCGTCAACGGTGAAATTCAATATTTAGAACAGGTGGACGAAGCCCTAGAGGAATGCGATTCCTACCGCACCGTGGACGATCTAAGCGCCCTGGAAGAAATCCGCGACGAGCTAATCGAACAAAACTACATGGCAAATCCCGGTTACCAGCGTCCTAAGCGCGGCGACACCCCCATCTGTTATCGCCGCTATCACACCGCCAGCGGCTACGAAATCTGGGTGGGGCGCAACAATACCCAAAATGATCGCCTCACCTTCCGCCTGGCAGGAGACTATGACCTGTGGTTCCACGCCCAGGAAATCGCCGGTAGCCACGTGCTGCTGCGCCTGCCCCCTGGGGAAACCGCCGACGAAATGGACCTGCAAACCGCCGCCAATATCGCCGCCCTCCACAGCCGCAGTCGCCAAGCGGATGCCGTCCCCGTGGTTTACACCAAACCCAAGTCGGTGTATAAACCCAAAGGTGCAAAGCCGGGCATGGCTATCTACAAAAACGAAACCATCCTTTGGGGGCATCCCAGCAAAGTGGTTCCGAGGGACAGCGCTTCAGCCACCGAGGGCAAAAAGGAAAAATTGACAAAAAAATAAAGCCTTTCAGTTCTTCCGAACTTGGAGGCTTTATTTCCAGGGTGCATCTACCATTACGTTCTTCTCGGTTAAGGAATCTCATCAGGACAATTTCTGGAATCCTGCCTAAGTTCCCCCCTCTGGTCGCAGCAGATTACAGCCCCAGCGATCGCCTTTCACGGGTCACTTCTAGGTATTGCTCTTATTGCCAATGACCTGATCCTTCAGGTCGCCGACTCTGGAAGACAGCTCTTTGCGGCTAGAAACCCGTAGTAGGTAGCGATACACAAACCAGCCCGAATAGGACAAACCCACCAGCTCAAAAATTGGCGACAGCAGCGGCACTTCGTTAATGGCTATCAAAAGGGCAATCACCAGCTTTACGGAAATAAAAGCGGCGATAATCAAACCGGCAGTAACGATAGGCTGGCGATACTCGCCATAAAATTTGCCCACGTAGTCAGGGAGATCAGACAGGATTTTGTAAAACTGCTCCAAAAGTTGCTGCCATTCTGGAGAATCTTCACCGTTCGCAGAGGACAAAGATGGCGTGCTGGTGGTTACTTCCGCTTGCATATTGGTGCCCGCGTCTGCGTATTCCGATTTTTGTAGTTCAGGTTCCATACTTTTTAAAGCTCTCTACGTTTAAGGCGGATCTAGGGGCTGTAGTCAATTAAATTCTAAAGTCTTGCTCTATAAGGTTTACAGCCCCTAATTTGTTTTTAAATAGGGCGCGGTACTCCCCACTATGTAAGGCTTCTGCAACTAATTGATTAAGCGCCCTAGTAAGGCGAATCTAATAAGGCAAATTTAGGGCGAGTCCCAAAACGAAGCTTGTTTCGCTTCTTTAGATTTTTTGCTTTTGTAAGAGTTAATTTGCTAGGAAAATAGCCTACTCCCACGGACTTCGCAATGGAATCGCGAACCTTTGCAACAAAATCTCTCAATAAAGCTTCCAAAACGGTTAGCTGTTGTGGGCATTTAGCCAGCTTTAACGGTGCTTGAAAGCCCATACAAGCTAGCATACTGACCGAACTCGAACCGAACCTCGCTGTTAGGATAAGTCACGGTAGAAAGCAGCGAAATGGGGGCAGTTCGGGTGCAAAAAGTAGTGTTACGCATTTTGGACGCGAATCTGGACCGGGCGCGGGAGGGGGTGCGCACGGTGGAGGAGTGGTGCCGGTTTGGGCTGAACGATGGGGACTTGACGGCCCTGTGTAAAGAAATTCGTCAGGAGCTGGGGCTGTGGCATTCGGCGGAGATGCGAGCAGCGCGAGATACGGAGGGGGATGCGGGAACAGGGCTAACTCACGATCGCGAGGTGCAGCGATCGCACGTGGGATCGGTGGTACAAGCAAACTTATGCCGGGTGCAAGAGGCCTTGCGGGTGCTTGAGGAGTACGGCAAACTCGCTAGTCCGGAAATGGGGGCGGCGTTTAAACAGTTGCGCTACCAGGCTTATTTGCTGGACAGCCGCCTTCAGGGGGCACTTTTGGAGACGGCTTATGGGGACCGAATGGAGCGGTTGCGGCGATCGCCCGTTTACCTGGTAACGTCCCCAAGCGATTCCCTGGCGGACATTGTGGAGCAGGCGCTCCAGGGCGGGCTGACCCTGGTGCAATATCGCGATAAAAGTTCCGACGATGGGCTGCGGCTGGAACGGGCGCGAGCCTTGAAGGAGGTGTGCGATGCCTATGGGGCGTTGTTTTTGGTGAACGACCGGGTGGATTTGGCGATCGCGGTGGATGCGGACGGGGTACATGTGGGGCAGCAGGATTTGCCGGTGCCGATGGTGCGGCAGTTGCTGGGACCGGGTAAAATTGTTGGCTGTTCCACGACGGGACCAGAGGAAATGGAGCGGGCGATCGCCTGGGGTGCGGATTATATTGGCGTCGGTCCGGTCCATGCCACGCCGACGAAGCCGGGGAAAGCGGCGTCGGGACTGGATTATGTGCGCTATGCCCTGGATCATGCGCCGATGCCTTGGTTTGCCATCGGTGGATTGGATTTGCGCACGGCGGGGGCGACCTACGAAGCGGGGGCGCAAGGGATTGCGGTGGTGCGAGCCATTATGGGGGCGGATAGTCCCAAGGCTGCTACGGAGCAGTTACTGGCGATCGCTCAAAAATCAAGGGCTCAAAAATCAAGGACTCAAAAATCAAGGGCTTGAAGCATCCCCGAGCTGTAGGGAAAGGTCGTACACTTGCCGTTTAGAGAGACCGTGATCTTGGGCGAGCTGGCGACTAGCTCTGGATTTTGAGACCCCTTGATCGATCAACTGTTGCAGTTCTTCTAGAAGCTGATCGTCCGATATCGCTGCCTTTTCGCAGGCGATCGCCCCCTCTAAAACCAACACAAATTCCCCCTTTAAGGTCAAGCCGTACTCGTCGGCATAGGACCATTCGGTCACCGAATCCGCCAGGGAGCCGCGCCAAACTGCCTCGTAACGCTTGGTTAATTCACGGGCGATCGCCACCCGTCGATTTTCCCCCACCGCCGCCGCCAAATCCGTCAGCGTCGCCACCAGCCGATGGGGCGCTTCGTATAGCACCACCGTCCGCGAATCCTGGGCAAGCTGCTCCAGGGCGTTGCGCCGCTCCTTTCCCTTCACGGGCAAAAAGCCTTCAAAGCTAAACCGCGTCAGGGATATACCCGACGCCACCAACGCCGAAATCGCCGCACAGGCTCCCGGCACCGGCACCACAGGAATCCCCGCAGCGATACATGCTGAAATGAGCGGCACGCCAGGATCGGAAATGCCGGGAGTGCCTGCGTCGGATACCAGGGCGATCGCTTGCCCCTGGCGCAGCTTTTCCAGTAGCTCGGGAATACGCCGGGTTTCGTTGTGTTGATGGCAACTAATTTGGGGCGTTTGAATGTGGAAATGCTTGAGCAGCTGACCAGTGTGGCGAGTATCTTCAGCGGCGATTGCATCCACTTCCTTCAGCACCCGCACCGCCCGAAAGGTCATATCTTCCAGGTTGCCAATGGGCGTCGCCACCACGTAGAGGGTTCCAGCAGTTGCCCCATTGTTCTGGTCCATCCTTTTACCTGTGCTTCCCAATACCCTTAGACGGTCGGAAAACCGCCATTATTCCCAATAACTGCCCCTGGCAGCTACTTATAAAATGAACACTAGCAAAATTGTCGATCTCACCTTCAATTTCGCCATTAATTCTGTCGTTAGCCTTTGGGCGATCGCCCCTTTAGCCATGACCTGGTTGACCTCAATTGCCAAAATAGTTGTCCAGTTTTTCTCGTCCCTGGGGAGCAAATGGTTTGCAAGCCCCAGCGGTTTTTCCCGCCCTCGCAAACGCAAGTCCCTCCGGACGAGCCTAAGCCACGGGCTAGCGCTGGTATTGGGGGTGGCCTTAGGGTTAGATGGATTACCCATGTTGCCGCTGCAAGCAAGCCCGGTGGACGCCATGGAAACGCCCTCCGTTGAAGTGGCCCAGTCGATCCCAGCTCAGCGGTCTACCGTTGCCGCCATTTCTGCCAATAGCTTTGTGACGGCAGCGGTGAACCAGGTGGGACCGGCGGTGGTGCGTATCGACACGGAACGCACGGTTACCCAGCGCGTTAATCCGATTTTTGACGATCCCTTCTTTGAGCGTTTCTTTGGGGACGAATTTTTCCGGTCTGCCCCTCGGGAACGGCAGCAGCGGCTAACGGGTCAGGGCTCTGGCTTTATCATCGACGCTGACGGATCCCTGCTAACCAATGCCCATGTGGTGGACAAGGCGGATCGGGTGGTGGTGACGTTGAAGGATGGGCGCGAATTTGAGGGCACCGTTAAAGGGGCAGACCCGGTAACTGATTTGGCCCTGGTCAAAATTAATGCCAAAGGGGAGCGCTTGCCGGTGGTGTCCCTGGGGGATTCTGGCGATGTGCAGGTGGGGGACTGGGCGATCGCCGTGGGTAACCCCCTGGGCTTGGATAACACCGTCACCCTAGGCATTATCAGCACCCTAAAACGGTCTAGCGCCCAGGTGGGCATCCCTGATAAGCGCCTGGACTTTATCCAAACGGATGCCGCCATTAATCCGGGTAATTCTGGCGGTCCCCTGGTGGATGCTAACGGTCGTGTTATTGGCATTAATACCGCCATTCGCGCCGACGCCATGGGTATTGGCTTCGCCATTCCCATTAATAAAGCCAAGTCCATTCAGGGCAAGCTTGCCAAGGGTGAACGGGTGCCCCATCCCTTTGTGGGCATCGAAATGCGCACCCTGACCCCAGAGTTGGCGCGGAAAAATAATGAGGATCCTAACGCCCTGTTGGAATTGCCCGTCACCACTGGCGTGTTGGTGATTAATGTACTGCCAAATATGCCTGCTGCTGAAGCTGGATTGCGCCGAGGGGACGTCATTGTGTCGGCCGGCGGCAAACGGATTGAAAGTGCTGAAGCGTTTCAACGGGCGGTGGAAAATACGGCTATCGGGCGATCGCTGAAGCTGCAAATTAAGCGAGGCAATCGCGACCTAACCATTAACGTGCGCACCGCTGAGCTACAGGACTTGTCCTAGGAAACTTGGGACCTTACGCAACTTTCAGTTGACTTTCAGTTGACTTTCAGTTGACTTTCTAAATACTCTCGGGCGATCGCCCTCCCTTATTCGCCCTCCCATTTACAATTGATAACGTTTCGAGAGATTTCCACTTATTGGGATCGCACTTCTTGAAACTGACTCAACGACAAACGCTGGGGGAGTGAAGCAATGGTAGCGACGGTTTGGATTGCACTGGCGTTGGTTTCGGTGGTGCCGGCGGAGGTGATCCGCGATTTTTACCACGTGGCAGGGCACACCTGGGAGCCCATTAAGCAGTGGCACAACACCCACCACAAGGCATTTCGTAAAGATTTGACCATGGTGAGTTTTGAAGCCTTTTCCAAAGCCCAGTGGTGCAACGACGTGCCCGAGTCGCTAGTGATGGGTGCTATCGGGGCGATCGCCGCCACCGGCGCTGGTATGGCGTTCGGTTGGGTGAGCACCTGGACCCTGTGGCTGGGGGTGATTTATTCCCTGGGCTTTGGGGTGGCGGCGATCGCCCGGTCCCAAAATCGTATGATGTGGACAGATCTAACCCACGAACCCGGCCCCCTGACCGACAATCCCGCTCGCTGGTTCGTCAACCGTACCTATCACTGGCGACACCATTTCGACTCCGGCAACGCTTACTACTGTGGCACCCTAACCGCCGTGGATAAAATCCTAGGAACCGCCCTCTCCCTCCAGGGCAAAACCGTGGCCGTGACCGGCGCTTCCGGTACCTTGGGTCGGGCCTTGCTCAAGGCGTTGAAAGTGGCTGGAGCCCGCCCCATTGCCCTAACCACTTCAGCTAACGTTGATTTCGGTCCCCGCATCCCTGTCCATCAGTGGCAGCCGGGACAGGAACATGAGCTGCAAAGCAAATTGGCAAATGTGGATATTCTGATTATTAACCACGGCATTAACGAGGCGGGGGAACGATCGCCCGAAGCGATCGCCAAAGCCTATGAAGTGAACACCATGTCCGCCTGGCGGCTTATGGAAACCTTTTTGGATACGGTTACCCTGTCCAAGCACCGCGCCCTGAAGGAAGTGTGGGTCAATACTTCCGAAGCGGAAGTGCAGCCCGCCTTTAGCCCCCTCTACGAAATGTCAAAGCGGGCGATCGGCGACATCATTACCCTGCGCCGCCTAGATGCCCCCTGCGTTATTCGCAAGCTGGTGCTGGGACCGTTCAAAAGTAACCTCAATCCGGTCGGCGTAATGGACGCCAACTTTGTGGCTCGGGGAATTGTGGAGCTAGCTAAGCGGGACTTCCGCGACATTATTGTCACCATCAACCCCTTAACCTACGTCACCTTTCCCCTGAAAGAGGTGAGTAAGTCCCTGTACTTCCGGATGTTTTCCAAGGGGAAGCGATCGCCCCACGGCTCCAAGGCGTCAAACCCCATTGGCCTCAAATAAGCCAGGCAAAAATAACCAAGGGAAAAAATTACCGAGGGAAAAGTGATCCCTATCCCTGAAAAACCTGAGTCCAATAGTGGTTCCACTGCTCTGCCCCTGGATCGTTCGCAGAGAATACATGACCCACACCAATCTTGGTGAAGTTGGGATTCAGAATATTTGCCCGGTGACCAGGGCTATTCAGCCAACCTGTTACCGCTGCTTGCGGAGTGGCATACCCTGCGCCGATATTTTCAGCTGCAGCTCCAGGGATTTCAGCCTGTCGAACACGATTACCAAAAGTGACCCCATCAGGCGTCGTGTGGGAGAAAAAGTCTCGCTGAAGCATATCCTCACTGTGGGATTCTGCCAGACCTCCCAGCAAAGGGTCGTAAGCGAGGGGGGCTAATCCGGACTGTGCCCGTGCCTCATTAACTAGATTGACAACCTCCTGTTCAAAGGTGCTACTCGGCGTCGGCGCGGGCGTTGGGATGCTAACGGAGCCTCCACCGGCAGGATCGGCGAAAAAGCCCACGCCTTCATCGCGATAGCCGGGTAAATTAGCCCTCACTGAGGCGGCTTCTTGGGCGTTGGGGGTGAAAAAGTGACGACCGGTGACGGTGTTGTAAAAGCGATAGACCGGAACTAGACCACTTTGGGTGGCGATCGCCGCATCAAAGCCACCTCCAGGAATCTCCAGGAATCCAGGATTTTGGCGCACAGTATTTTGCTCGTCGGGAGAAATAGCGTAAAAAATCCCCCCCGTGACTTGGTTCAGAAAGCGAACCACAGGGTTAGGACCAATAGAGTCGAAGGCTGCTCCTTCGTTGCGGTATCGAGTCGAGTCCGCCGTAAGCTGAGCAATCTCTGCCTCATTTGTGGTGTACACATGACTGCCAGTCAATATGTCATAAATTCGAGCTACGGTTCCTGTCATGGAGCTTTACCTTGAACAAATAAGGAGTGAAAGTGCCGTCTTTAAACCTCTACCCGGCCGCAGAAGCCAGCACAGGATCTACGGTGGACTCACCAGCCCTGAGATGCTGAAAACTTCAAGTATGGAAATATTTTGGATATGTCTGGTAGAGGATGAGCGATCTGAAGCAATAGCCAATAAGCTGCTGCGATCAATACCGCCGCAAAAAAGGCGGGCACATAGTCTCGTTGACTTTCAATGCTCCCCATAAGATTCCAGAGGGAGAACCTTGAGCACCCTGCTTGCACCCTAAAAACTTGCCCATTGCTGGTTTGATTAGGCAAACCGACAAAACGGCAATGGGCAAGTCCTGTGACCTGTTCCTTAGACCTTGAACATTTGGGGCTAATAGAATGCGGCAGTGTACTTGGGACCAGGATCGTTAGACGAAAACACGTGACTGAGACCGATCTTGGTGTAATTCGGACTCATACCAAATCCGCTAAATATCAAACTCAGCGGCTGCAAATGTCTCAGCCCCTCATATTTTTATTTCAAAGGGCGTGTACTTCTCACTGCTGAGAGGATGTCTGAAAAGTCTCAAGCACGACTCATCTTGTCGTAGGCTGCAACGAAAGAATGCGTGTTTGCGCTCTTTCATCACAGCATTCAGAACCAGTTTGAAGTGTCCAATCAGACTTTTCAGACATCCACTGAGGGCTTTTGGAGTTGAATTGATGACCGCCCTAGGGGCTGTAAACTTTGCAGCTCAAGTCCTCGGACTTGATTGGATGATTGATTGGATGATTGATTGGATGATTGATTGGATGACAATCCTCAACTAGAGAAGGTGTTACGACGCCAGCGATTAGCCTTCGCACTACCAACTACTGCCATCCTCTGCGCATCCTGTAACTGATCCTGCAATCGCTTTGCCTGGGCAGTCTTCTGCTCCAAAATTGTATTCAAGTCCTGGGTACGGGCTTGGGCAATGCTACTGGTATTTTCACTGACTCCAAAGCTATTTCCGCTGCCGCCATAAACAGCATTACCCTCTTGACCAGAGTTGCTATAGGTCCCAATAATTGACATTCCAACGGCGGCAAAAGGGCTCACCTCGGATAGTTGGCGACGCAATTTCTCAATCAGCGCATCCTGTTCGGCAATCTGTGATGTTACCTTCTGGTTTTCTGCGGGTAGTAATTGATCCGACTTTGTTGCAATAGCAGGGCGGGGTGTGCTCAGTGCTTCACGAATCAGTGATCGCACATCTACCGGCTTCGCTTGACCCGCCGGATTATCGTAAAAAAGAATAGACTTGTTGGCTACGCGGGGTTGATTGTCGCCGGTTAAATCGCGATCGCTACTGGATAAACTTGGTAACATCTCCAGCATGTTAGTGAAGCCCAATAGCCGCTGTCCTGTGCGTGAGCTATAGCCCTGGTAGTAGGGCACAGTGTTTTCACCAAAGGCAGAATGATATTCGTCGCTATCAATAAACGAGTCAATATCTGCTTCATAGCCATCTCGATCCAAGATCTGGCTATGTAGCTTCATCTCATCAAAACTCTCGGGCGCGCGCCCCAACAAGTGCTTAAAGTTCAGCTCAATGGAGCGATAGCGCGAGCATGCATCAAAAAAACGAGAGCGATATAGATTTGACTTTGCCAGCGATCGCACAAACTCTCGTACCGATATTTCACCAGAGCGCAGCCGGGACTCTGCTACGACCACCCGCTCACTCTCCATGATGTGTGCGTTTCCAAAAACCTGACGATAAGCAGCACGAATGACCTCCGTTGCATCCTGATAAGGGGCTCCTGGAATTAGCTCAACAAAGGCATTCGCTTGACGACGAATCTCTGGCTTGAACTTAGCCCTATCGGGTCGTTGGCGACGCAATTTCTCAGCCAGCGCATCCTGTTCGGCAATCTGTGATGTTACCTTCCAATTTTGTGCGGGTCGTAATTGACCCGACTTTGTTGCAAAAGCAGAGCGGGGTGTACCCAGTGCTTCACGAATCAGTGATCGCACATCTACCGGCTTCGCTTGACCCGCCGGATTATCGTAAAAAAGAATAGACTTGTTGGCTACGCGGGGTTGATTGTCGCCGGTTAAATCGCGATCGCTACTGGATAAACTTGGTAACATCTCCAGCATGTTAGTGAAGCCCAATAGCCGCTGTCCTGTGCGTGAGCTATAGCCCTGGTAGTAGGGCACAGTGTTTTCACCAAAGGCAGAATGATATTCGTCGCTATCAATAAACGAGTCAATATCTGCTTCATAGCCATCTCGATCCAAGATCTGGCTATGTAGCTTCATCTCATCAAAACTCTCGGGCGCGCGCCCCAACAAGTGCTTAAAGTTCAGCTCAATGGAGCGATAGCGCGAGCATGCATCAAAAAAACGAGAGCGATATAGATTTGACTTTGCCAGCGATCGCACAAACTCTCGTACCGATATTTCACCAGAGCGCAGCCGGGACTCTGCTACGACCACCCGCTCACTCTCCATGATGTGTGCGTTTCCAAAAACCTGACGATAAGCTGCACGAATGACCTCCGTTGCATCCTGATAAGAGGCTCCTGGGATTAGCTCAACAGAGGCATTCGCTTGACGAATCTCTGGCTTGAACTTAGCCCTAGTCGCAATTCCCCCTTGCACCGGCAAACTTGCACTCATAACAGCTTTAGCCCTCTCTCATCAATAATTGGTGTCTTGCCCGCCACGATGACTGCTTAAAAGCAGGACCATCTGCTCTGGACATGGAGTACGAGCATTGTATTAGCCGCTTAATCTATACAGTTTCAGTAGAAATAAAAATTTGCTTTAATATCTGCTTTGATTACTTGCTTTGATCCACGGTTCCAAAAATTGATCTTTTCAAAAGTAATCTCAAGCGCTTGTTTTTCAATTGTTGCTTGGGCGCGGCGATCGCAACTCTCCGGGGCACCGTTTAGAACCTTAGTCCTAAAATTATCGAAAAATACTAGTTCCTCAGTTTTCTCCACGTTTTAGCTAACGAGAAACACAAGATATGGTTTTTCTCGCTGTAAGCAGGATATTTGGCGTGGCTGGTGTTTAGCTAAGACCGCACTATGGGGCTCCGTCAACGCTTTGCGAACGACGAAGCCCAGTGCTCATTAAAGCGCTTTTGGTCGAAATAAAGGACTACGTTGGCGATCGCGGAGCGTTAACGAAGCCCATAGATTGAGGTAAGGGCGTTTTAGGGGTTTTGCGTAAATCCTGAAGGATTTGCCCATCACCGTTCAGCCCGGCAGAATGGCGAATGGCAATGGGCAAGTTTTAATCTGCGCCTTAGCCGTTGAACACTTGAGTCCAGTAATGTCCAGCGGTGTAGGTCGGGCCGGGATCGTTAGACGAAAACACGTGACTGAGACCGATTTTGGTGTAATTCGGGCTCAGTATATTAGCGCGATGCCCAGGGCTGTTTAGCCAACCGGTAACAACACCGCTCGGCGTACTGAAACCGTAGGCAATATTTTCTCCAGTTGCTCCCGTAAACCCAGCATCCAAGATGCGATCGCGCGCTCTTTCACCATCGGGATTGGTGTGGGCGAAGAAATTCCGCGCCAGCATATCGGCACTGTGCGCCTCTGCTACCTGACCCAGCAAAGGATCGTGAGCCAATGGCGAAAGACCCTCAGCAGATCGAGCGTTGTTAACTAGGCTCAATACCTGTTGCTCGAAAGCGCCATTCCCTGCACTGCTAGCGGCGGGCGTCGGTCCAGCCGAGCTGCCACCGCCGGAAGAACCCCCACCATCAGACGATCCGCCACCACCTGACGAGCTGCAGCCACCGCCGGAAGAACTACCACTGCCAGACGACCTACCGCCGCCAGACGAACTACCGCAGCACGAAGAGCATCCTCAGCGTCGCGGACACGCTGATCGCCCA
>CALCTI010000655.1 GCA_937894105.1 uncultured cyanobacterium | reverse complement strand
GCGTGTACTCCCCACTGCATAAGGCTTCTGGAGATTAATTGATGACACGCCCTAGACTTGAATTAGCTTTTTAGATAGGTGTAGCCTTGTAAGCTACGCTCGTAATTCTGCAAAAGGAGCTGAGATTCTTTTACGGTTAGTTGGTTCTCTTGGACAGCCACTTCCGTTTGGCGACGCATACTTTCAATTAAGTCGTCCACGTCGTACTGAACGTATCCTAAAACCTCATTAACCGTGTCCCCTTTAACCACGTGTTCGATAGTGTATCCGTGGGGCGTTAAATGAATATGAACTGCATTGGTATCGCCAAATAGATTGTGTAAATTTCCCATGATTTCTTGATAGGCTCCGTTGAGAAACATACCGAGAAAATAGGGGACGTAACCGCGATCGCCCGCCGTAATATTATCCGCTTTCGCTCCCTGCAAACTATCAGAAATGTCAACCAAAGGGCGATCAGTTTCCTTAAGCTGAAGGGAATGTAATTCTAATATGGATTTAGGATGACGTAGCCCCACAAATTTATCGATTTTTCCGTCACTATCACAGGTTAAATCCGCAAGAGTTCCCCGTTCCGTAGGCTCTTCATTGAGGCGGTGAATGGGCATAACCGGAAACAATTGGTTGATCGCCCAACTATCTGGAGCCGATTGAAATACCGATAAATTAGCGTAATACGTTGACGCCATAACCTCTTCTAAATGGGCTAAATCTTCCGGTACATAATCTTCCTGGCGAGCGATCGCCCGAATCTTAGTGCAGCAGGCCCAATACCACCGTTCAATGGTGGCTCGGTCGGTCAACGTTAAATATCCAAACCCAAATAAACTGAGTGCTTCATCGCGATACTGGGTGGCATCGTGATACATTTCCTGATAATTTTTCGTGTTGATTGCGTTGTAAATATCTCGCAGTTCTTTGACTGAGGCATGGTCCTTGGGAGTGATGGCTTGGGGAGGTGCTTGGGGTCCTTGACTAACCCCTAAAATATCGAACACTAAAACGGACTGGTGAGAGGCGATCGCCCTTCCACTTTCGCTGACCAAAGTGGGCGAGGGCACCTGTCGTAGGGCGCAGGTTTCTTGGACCGCTGCCACAATATCATCCGCATAGTTTTGGAGGCTGTAATTGGTGGATGCGCCGCTGCTAGTGTGGGACCCATCATAGTCAATGCCCAAGCCACCGCCCACGTCTAAATACTTCATGGGAGCCCCTAGTTTATGAAGCTCCACATAGATTTGGCTGGCTTCACGAATGGCATCTTTGATAACATTAATATCGGCAATTTGCGAGCCCACATGAAAGTGTAAAAGCTGCAGGCAATCTAACATAGAAACTGCCCGTAATTGCTCCACCGACGCCACAATTTCTGGGATAGTTAAGCCAAATTTAGCGCGATCGCCCGCCGAATCTCCCCAATGTCCCATCCCCTTCGTTTTTAACTTGGCACGCACCCCAATAATAGGACGAATTCCTAATCGTTGACTGGCGGAAATAACTAAAGACAGCTCTTCTAATTGCTCTAAAACAATGATTGGCGTCTTGCCCAAACGACGCGAAAGAATTGCAGTTTCAATATAGTCTTGGTCTTTGTAACCGTTACAAATTAACAGCGCACCCGGTGTATTTAAAAGGGCCAAAGCTATCATCAATTCTGGCTTGGAACCGGCTTCCAATCCAAACTGATAGGGAGCACCGAATTTCACCAAGTCTTCAACCAGGTGACGCTGTTGATTGCACTTAACGGGAAAAACTCCGCGGTATTCGCCGGTGTATTTGTAGCGAGCGATCGCCCGAGAGAACGCCGCCGTTAACTTTTCAATACGGTCTGCCAAAATATCAGAAAATCGGATTAACAACGGCAACTGTAAATTGCGTTCCTTTAGGGATTGAACCAACTCAAATAGGTCAATGGATCCGCCTCGATCAGCCTTGGGAGACACCGTAATATGTCCGGCTTTATTGATAGAAAAATACGGATCGCCCCAGGCGTGAATTCGATATAGCGCCTCGCTATCGTGTCCGGTCCAGCCAGAGGACAGGTGTTTTCCTAAGGTGCTGCGCTCGCCACCCTCAGCAAAATTCCCATCGACAAAAGTGCCAGCGTTATGGTTAGAAAGCTGACTATTGGATGGGGGCTTTGACGAAGAGCTTATGGACGGTTTGCCTTGGGGTGGGAAATAAGCCATGGGAACAGCGTTTTTTTACATCATGCCCATTCAGCCTATCGAGTGCAGCAAAACGTGATTAGTCCCCAGGTAAATCTTATAAATCTCAGCATATTTCCGGTGCAATCGGATTCGCCGTTGCGGTTGTGCGCCGTCCTGAGATAATCCTGTGGGAATCGTTAGGGAAGTGATGGATTGATTGTGGGCATTTGCATGATTGCATTTGTTTTTTAATTGGCACTTGTTTAATTAGCAATAGCCGCGATCGCCCACCCCCGCGTCAATCTCAAATTTACGCTCATTTACTGAGTGACTTTTACAACGTTCAATAGTCCAGGAGTTCAGTCAAACCGTGGAACGCACTTTTATTGCCATTAAGCCCGATGCCGTCCAACGGGGTCTGATTGGCCAAATTATCCAACGCTTTGAAAGTAAGGGGTTCAAGCTGGTCGGTCTCAAGTTGATGAGTGTGAGCAAGGAACTAGCAGAAGCCCACTACAGCGAGCACAAAGAGCGTACCAATTTATGAGGGGGAAGTATAAAAGAGAAACCAGAACGACCACGGGGGGGGGGGTGAGAAAGAAAAGGGGGAGCCGAGAAAAGGGGGGGAAGTGTTGGGAGGGGAGTGGGGGGGGGGGGGGGGGAGG
>CALCTI010000654.1 GCA_937894105.1 uncultured cyanobacterium | reverse complement strand
CCCCCCCCTAGACAACCTAATCCCAAAATTATTTGAGATACAGGTGGTAAGTTGGCATCAGCCAGTGCTTGAGGAAGGCGAGCAATAATTTCTGTTTGAAAAAAATCCGGGCGATCTACCGTAACCAGCAACCAGCTTAGGGGCACTAACCAACTAGCCGGCAAAAACCAAACAGCAACACCATAGCCAATGGGAAAAACGGACAACTGCCACCAATCCACTGCGCCAGTCGTTAACCAAGTGAATCCCAATAAGGGCAGACTCAGCAGCAAGATCACAAAATAATGCTGGCTAAAAAATCGCCTGTTAAGTTGACGATTGGGAATAAGAATTTCGTAGGATCTGGTGTTTGGTTGCCGCTCGTCTCTTGTTTCCTTTGGAGCCCAAGCATTCATCCGAGCCTGTAATTTCGACGGCAAAAACAGGGACCAATAAAACAGCTCCCAACTTTCCCGCAAAAATATCTTTGTTTCTCGCCACGATGGAAGCACCATTATTGTCCGCGCTGTGCCTCAAGCTCTACCACATCAAAGACTGACGTTGTCAACGCAGGAGCTGAATCGGTGACCGTTTGCAAAATCCGATAGGGGATCACTTCTTCATAATCGTGAACTAATTTATCCCGCATTCCTGCAATATCCGACCAAGGGATCTTGGCATGACGCGTCCGCAGTTCCATCGACAAACGTTTAACAGCTTCCCCCATCACAATGATTTGGTAAAGCACTGCCAAAAGAGTCTTCTGATCACCATAAAACTCTGCTTCTAATATTCCCTTTACAAGCTCAGCAACCCAATTAGTTGCGGCAACAATATCCTCTAAAGATTTTTCATCACGCAACAATATCGACACCGTAGACCCTCCGAGCAGAAGATAAAATTCTGTCACGCCGTTCTAGATTACGGCTACGCTCAATGGACAAACGCTCTAGAAAATCAACAGAGCGCCCAAGCATTTCCCTAAGTTCCCGCTGCATCCGTACTAAACACAACAAATCCCAAGGCGCATCGGCAGCAAACTCCACCAACAAATCCACGTCACTATCCGGTCGAAAATCATCCCGCAACACTGCCCCAAATAACCATAGCCCTTCCACTTGCCAGCGACTACAAAACGCCATCTTCTTCTCCTCTGGCCAGACGATAGGAAGCGTTTCCAACAATTCGCAATTCCAACTCATCCCGTCTCCTCCTCCAGCGCCAACTGATACCAAATCCGCTTTAACTACCCCAAAATGATGGTTCTAGCTAAACCCGCACTTCGACAGGCTCAGCGCTCATTGGTCCATCTTTACGAGGTTGGGGTTAACATTTCGGATTTGGTATGATAATCCGCTTCATCCATCCCCTGCCGCTTCAACCTATCAATAAACGCCGCCACAACAGATCGCCGACTTGCCAACCGGAATAAAAGCGCTTCATCGGGCGTTGGCAATGGAATCGGATCATGTTTCATTTCATATGCCTCCACCAACGTCGCCAAAATATCCAGGTGATCACATTCCGGTGTTCCCAGCGGCGCATCAAATAACCGATCAATTTCCGACAGCGCCAACTGATAATCCGCCTCAGTCCTAATCGGTTTTAAATCCAACATCGGTTACCTCTTCAAACAGTGGCGGCATCAATACGATCATACTCAGCGTGGGTGCCAATAAAGCGAATAAACACGATGCCAATATCGTAGCGATCGTGAGCAATTAACCGATAATCATTGCCTTTGATATTGAACACCACCCGATTATTGGCAACGATACTGACATTGGAATAAATCTGCTTAATATCGCTCGGTCCCTGCCAATCCATCCGAACCACATCGTGAAATCAAGTTTTCAAAGGCTGTTCAGCATCTGCATGCTTCTCCCAAAACTCCCGTAACCGCTGCTGAGCAATTACCCGCATTACGCCCCATCCTCCAATTCATCGATCGCCTCAAAAAACAACGCACTAAACGGCTGCCCATCCGCCCGCAACAGCCCAAACCGCCGCAATAAATCCAACGTCCCCCGCCGTGTTGTTTCCCCTCGCATCGCCGATCGCTCCTTTTCCTTCAGCGCCCTCCACAACTCCCCAAAACGCGGGCGCGCCTGAAATAAAAACTCATTCTCCGCCGTCGCAATTTCCCCGCACGTCCACAACATCGTCCCCGCCATCTGCACATAAAATGCCCAGAACCCAGACACCTGCCCAATCCACACCATAAGCTCCGGCGAAGTCTCCG
>CALCTI010000653.1 GCA_937894105.1 uncultured cyanobacterium | reverse complement strand
CCCCACTCAGTTTTTCCTGCTTCCTGCAACTGTTTTGAAGCACTCACTAACTCAGAAAAGGTTTGAGGTGGATCAATGTTTAATTCATTTAATAGGTCTTTGCGGTAATACAACATGCCCATATCAGTACGAAAAGGCATTCGATACAGCTTGCCTTGATAGCGCCCGCCCTCCACATCGCCAGGCAGGAAGCTATTGATCTCCTCCTCCGTCAAACTGTCAGACAGGTCCATTAACCATCCCGCCGCGGCAAACTTTGGGACCCAGGCGATATCTAAATAAATTAAGTCGTAGGGGGAATCCCCCAAAATAACCGCCGAGGTGTGCAAATCCTCCACTAAATTTGTGGCGCTCGGCCCTTCAATTACATTGAGCTTGATATTGGGATTTTCTGCCTCAAAAGACTCAACAATGCCGCTCCATTGTTGCGCTTCAGGAACGTGCATTAATAAATTCAGCTCAACAGGATCGGCTGGTTGATTGGCGGCAATATTTCCCCCGAACTGACCGGTCAATCCTGGGACAGCGATCGCCCCCAAAAGCCCCAAGGTCACCATCATCGCAGCCAGGATCCGCGTGGGGAATCGTCGCGATCGTCGCAATCCCAAAACATCCATTAGCCTACTGATTTGTCCATTGGCGATCGTTGCCAGTGCTCCAAACCATTCCGTAAGCCAACTATTTTGAATTTGCAAAGTCCCCGCCCCAACTAAAAACTCGTTCCTTCTCTATCGTTTCTTTCAAAAAAACGAACTCACCAAAAGTCGTAATTGGCAAACTCACAGATCCAATGAGTGCAGATTCAATGATTTCAGATCCGATAATTTCAGATCCAATAAATCTAGACCGGGTGAATCTAAACCAAAGGATGCCCTTAAACATGCCCACCAAGGCTACGTTTGCAGGTTCACCACTGTAAAGCCTTCGTCTCAAATCTACATCTCAAATCTAGCCGAGACTTTTCTAATCATCTTTACGGTCGGAATTCCCTAATGGATAGGTTAGGTTTTCTCCCCTTCCTTTTAGGCACTAATATCTGGTGATTTTTGCGCTTATTGCATTTTTAAAAACCCCATCCAACGTCCTCTGCAGCAACCCAACTCAGGGACGGATCTCCCCCCAAAAAGGCATACGGAAACCCGTGGATCCACCCTCTTCACAGACAGAATTCATCCTTGTCATGATGGATTTGTTGTTAAAGCAGGCTGCAATAAATTGTCCGTCTCGCTTCATTTACACAGGTTTGGAATTTACCCTTTTTCAAAAGTTTCGTCCCTATCTTGGTGCAAAGCTGGAACGTTGTTCATCAACCCTTCGACTAAAGGGAGGTGGAACCATCAAAGCCGGTCTATTCAGCTTTTGATTGGCAACAGCTTCAGTAGAGTCAAGATTATTAATCGTCGTAAACTTTTGTTGAGTTCCTTTCTCGCCCTTTCTCAATTGCTCGATTTGAACAGATTGGTGAATTGAGTCATGGAATGATGCGCTGACGAATAAAAATTGCGTCCTAAAAACTGCGCCTTTTAATTGCACGTTACGCACTGCATTTAACTTTTCGGCTTGTTTTTCTTAAGGAAATCCAGCGATCGTAGTTTTTGTTTCGCAGTTTTTGTCTCGCAATTTATATTCAGAGTCGGTTGTGCAACATGTCCATTAATTCTTGCTATTAGGTCGCGCGATTAAGTATCGGAGGTTTATCTGAAGATTCGCTTACGTTAGGGGCTGCCCCCTGCGAGCATCTCTTCACTCAAAGCTTATTCACCCAAGCAACTGTCTTAGGTTGCCTTTTTGAAGTTTATTCGCTGTATTTCTCGCTGTATTTGTTTGTTTTTGGGAATACCTTACGGTGTCCTTTCTGCTCAACCAGGTGGAAGAGATTATGTCATTAGCTCCGATCGCAACCAAAGCCCGCACAAAGAAGGGCGCAAAAGTAACCAAGGGACAGGGGGCCGATTTAGTTCGCACCTATCTCCACGAAATTGGTCGAGTGCCTTTGCTAACGGGCGAGCAGGAAATTACCTTTGGTAAGCAAGTGCAGAGCATGATGGCGCTCTATGAACTGCGCAAAGGGTTAACGGAGTCTTTGGATCAGCCGCCGTCTCGTCAAGCTTGGGCAGAAGAAGCTGATGTTACTGAAGAGGAGCTAGCCCACACATTGCAGGTAGGGCAGCGGGCTAAGCGCAAGATGATTGAGGCGAATTTGCGCCTGGTGGTGGCGATCGCCAAAAAATATCAAAAGCGCAATTTAGAACTGCTGGACCTAATCCAAGAGGGCAGCTTGGGGCTAGAGCGAGGGGTGGAAAAGTTTGACCCCACCTTAGGATACAAGTTTTCAACCTACGCTTACTGGTGGATTCGTCAGGCGATTACTCGGGCGATCGCCCAACAGTCCCGCGCTATTCGCCTGCCTATCCACATCACCGAAAAGCTCAACAAAATAAAAAAGGTGCAGCGGGACCTGACGCAAAAATACGGCCGCGCTCCTAAATTGCCGGAAATTGCCGAAACCCTGGACTTAAAGGTGGAGCAGGTGCGCGACTATCTACCCATGTCTCGCCAGCCGATATCGCTGGAGTTGCGGGTGGGGGATAACCAAGACACGGAGCTGCAAGATTTGCTGGAAGACGCCGGAATTTTGCCGGAGGAATACGCCAGCAGCCAATCCCTGAAGGACGACCTGCAAGGGATGATGGCGGAGCTAACCCCTCAGCAGCGGGAAGTGCTAATCCTGCGTTTTGGACTGGGCGACGGTCGCGAATTATCCCTGGCAAAAGTGGGGCGACGGCTCAATATTAGTCGAGAGCGGGTGCGTCAGCTAGAGCATCAAGCGTTGAAGCAGCTACGGCGGCGACAAGCAGATGTGCGTGCTTATTTGGCTGGTTAGAGTCACGGCTCAGCGGTAAACAAGCTCCATCGGCAATAATTTATTGCGCTAGGGGCGATCGCCACCCAGCACTTGCCCTTATCGCCTATTCGTTAAGTTGCAGGACAGTAGAAGTAGACCTCTTGCGTGAATGAGGCATTCAGCAATTGATCTGAGCCCGCTGTTCGCGAAGCATTGACGAAGCTAATAGGGCGTCGAGTCTTTGCAGAGTGTCTCAACATGTCTTGTTTTTGAGTGAACCGCGACCGTAACCGCACCTCAGACCAATGCTCTAAATTAAAGCCACGTGTAAAACCTTTGAGAGCTAGTTGCGCCAGGCGTTTGACCTCTCTCCAAATTGAAGAACTGGTATCAGCCGTCCCTGAATACCGTCCACAAAAGCGAGGTTGAAACATGATTTTCAACTCCGCTTTTATTTCACCTACCTTGCGTATTCTTGCGGGGCTTATTGTTGCTTTGCATATCGTCACTCTGCGCAATTCTTGCGTTATAAAGCTGGCCTTCAAAGATTGTTTATTGAGGCTTTCACTACATTTTCTATACAATCGCGTCCCCAAGACCGATTTCTTATAAAAATCCCTCCTAAGATGGAATCAGCAATAAGGACAACAAAGATAAACAATTAAAAAGCGCGAACACGAAAAATAAGCCGAGGCGGTTGCGTTTCAGTCCTCAAGGTTTAGGTTATTTTTTCCTTATTTCTTACTTTAAAGACGTTATTTCAAGTTTAAGTCTGAGCCGTTTTTGTTGATAACTCAAAGCCATGGTTATTGCTCAATCTAATAATCGATTAAGTAGCGATCGCTCCCTAGATCGCGACTGTACCACCCTATCGCGCCATGTTTTAGAGCAGCTTAAGAGCTTCGGTCCTAACGCCCAAGATTTAAGCGCCCTCATGAACCGTATTGCCCTTGCAGGCAAGCTTATTGCCCGTCGCCTAAGCCAATCTGGACTCGTTGATAACGCCCTTGGATTCACCGGAGAAACCAACGTCCAAGGGGAAGCCGTCAAAAAAATGGACGTGTATGCCAACGACGTTTTCATTTCGGTATTTGAGCAAAGCGGCCTGGTCTGCCGCCTAGCGTCAGAGGAAATGGAAAACCCTTACTATATTCCTGAAAATTGTCCTTTAGGTCGCTACACGCTGCTCTATGATCCCGTTGATGGATCGTCAAATTTAGACGTTAATTTGATGGTGGGATCAATCTTTTCTATTCGTCAGCAAGAGGGCAATGATGAATTAGGAGATGCGAAAGATCTGCTGCAAAGTGGTCACAAACAAATTGGCGCTGGTTATATTTTGTATGGTCCTAGCACCATGTTGGTGTATTCCATTGGTCGCGGCGTTCACGCCTTTACCTTGGACCCCAGCTTAGGGGAATTTATTTTGTCCCATGAAAATATTGTGATCCCCAAGCACGGCTCAATTTATAGCGTCAATGAGGGAAATTTCTGTCAGTGGGATACCCCAATGCAGGAGTACGTGCGCTATGTTCATCGCACGGAAGGATACTCTGCTCGCTACAGCGGTGCCCTGGTGTCTGACTTCCATCGCATTCTGTTTCAAGGGGGCGTTTTTCTGTACCCTGGCACCCAACCCAAGCCCAGCGGAAAACTGCGTTTACTCTATGAAGCTGCGCCTTTAGCATTCCTTGCGGACCAGGCTGGGGGGCGTGCTAGCGATGGTATTCAGCCGATTCTTGACGTTATTCCTGACCATTTACACGGTCGGACGCCATTAATTATTGGCAGCTCTGATGATGTGGCGTTGGTGCAGTCTTTTGTTAAGCCTTAAGAGGGCGCTTGTAAGAAAGAATTGATTGGCTTTTGCCGCGTAAATTTGTGACGAAAATCTGCAAAAAACTTTAATTTTTGCAGTCGTCTACTGCTAGCTTTCCTACCGTAATGTTCACGTCAATACTGAGAAATTCATAGGGAAATCCGCGGGATCTTTAAACTCAGTGGAATTTCCCCAACGCTAGTCTTTAGGCAGCTAAATTGCGTTTTGATTTTTGCGTAAATCTTCCGAAAACACACTGAAGGGGTTTGTTAAAGGATCTTCAAGAAAAAGGGGGATTAGAAAGGGGCCGTGTGGCGATCGCCCCCTTAGGCATTCACCTCATTATCTCCACATTTTCACAATCTTTATTTCCAAGCTGTATCTACTCACGTTTACTCAGCTTCTTTACTCAGCTCAATTACATATTCCAAGTTAATTAAATCAAGCCTATGCTTAGCCTTCAAGAAAATCCCCTCAGAGTTGGATTACAGCAGGATCGGGTTCCAGAGCCGCAGATCTTGATTATTTTCGGCGCATCTGGGGATCTAACCCAGCGAAAACTGGTGCCCTCTCTTTATGAAATGAAGCTAGAGCGCCGTCTACCGCCAGAGCTAACCATCGTTGGCGTTGCCCGTCGATCCTGGAGCCACGACTTCTTTAGAGAACACATGCGCGAAGGTGTCGAATCCTTCGGCAGCGGATTGCAATCTGAGGAAACCTGGAAAGAATTTGCCAAAGGCTTGTACTACCATCCCGGCAATATTGACACCCCAGAGGATTACCAATCTCTCAAGGAATTTTTAGAAAAGCTGGACGTGGAACGGGGTACCCGTGGCAACCGCGTTTTCTATCTCTCCGTTGCGCCGCGCTTTTTTGGGGAAGCCACCAAACAATTGGGGCAGGCGGGAATGTTGGAAAATCCCGATAAGCAGCGACTGGTCATTGAAAAACCCTTTGGGCGGGATCTGGCATCGGCGCAAGCTTTGAACCGGGTAGTGCAGCAGGTGTGCTCGGAAAAACAGGTTTATCGCATTGACCATTATTTAGGCAAAGAAACGGTTCAAAACCTATTGGTATTTCGCTTTGCCAACGCCATCTTTGAGCCCCTGTGGAACCGCCAATTTGTGGACCATGTGCAAATTACCGTGGCAGAAACGGTAGGGCTTGAAGGACGCGCCGGATATTACGAAACGGCGGGAGCACTGCGAGATATGGTGCAAAACCATTTGATGCAGCTCTTCTGCCTAACGGCCATGGAGCCCCCCAATGCCCTCGATGCGGACAGTATTCGCAATGAAAAGGTAAAAGTAATCCAGGCGACCCATTTGGCGGACCCAGAAAATTTGGAGTCTTGCGCTACTCGGGGGCAGTACACCAATGGTTGGATGAAGGGCAAAGCGGTGCCTGGGTACCGTGACGAGGAGGGGGCCCCCGATGATTCCACAACGCCCACCTATGCGGCCCTAAAGTTGACCATCGATAATTGGCGGTGGAAAGGGGTGCCGTTCTACCTGCGCACCGGTAAGCGGATGCCGAAGAAGGTGAGCGAAATTGCCATTCAGTTTAAAGAGGTGCCCCTCTTGATGTTTCCGTCGGCGGCGAAACAAGCGAACCCTAATGTGCTGGCGTTGAGAATTCAGCCCAATGAGGGAATTTCCATGCGCTTTGAGGTGAAGACGCCGGGCAGTGCGCTGCGGACGCGATCTGTGAATATGGATTTTCGCTACGATACCGCCTTTGGACAGCCCAGCTCTGATGCCTATAGCCGCTTGTTGATGGATTGCATGTTGGCAGACCAATCCCTATTTACCCGTGATGACGAGGTGGAGGCGGCCTGGCGAGTGTTGACGCCGGTTTTGGAAGCGTGGGAGGCGCCCACATCGCCGGAGTCAATTCCCCTTTATGAGGCGGGCACTTGGGAGCCGGTGGAGGCGGAATTGCTGCTGAATCGTGATGGACGGCGGTGGCGGCGGTTGTAGGTTGCGTGCCCACACCGAGAAAGGATGGCGCTGCGGCGAAACAAAGTACAGGAGTGGGTGCCTAAGGGGCGCACCAGTACGACGGCGCATAGCTAAGGAGTCAGGTGGACTGGTTAGCCGTTGGATTAGTCGTCTGTTGTTGATGATTTGGATTTTTACAAGCAAGTTTATTACTGGAGCTGGAAACGATGAGTGCAACGATCGCCTTACAAAAGCCTAAAGATATTTCCCTTAGCGAAATTGAAGTGGAGCTAAGCGGCCTTTGGGTTGGTCAGGAAAGCACGTCGGGGATCGCCACCCGGGCGGCCACTTTTAGCATGGTGGTGTATGAGCCAGAAGAGTTCCAGCAGCTTTTGGGGGCGCTGGGATTTTACAAGGGAGCTATTGATAGCATCCATGGTCCTGAAACGCGGGAGGCAATTCACCAGGCCCAGTCTGCCTACGGGTTGCGCACAACAGCGCGAGTAGATTCGGCTACCCTGAAGCGGCTGCGGGAGGAGTATGAAGGGCTCCCTGAGAAGAAAAAGACCATTCGCAATATGGACCTGCGGGGGACTAGTGTTAGTGATGCGATCGCCTCGCGCAATCCATCTCGAATCATTAGCCTATGCCCCACTTTTGGCCCCGATACGGGGGTGAAGGCTCAGGTGTCTGCCTACTGCCCCATTCAAAAGTCCAAAAGCCGTAGCCTAATGTGCTGCGAGTACGTAACCTTACGCGGCACTAAGGAGGCTTTGGAGCGGGTGGCGGATTTGGTGGCCGGGTTATTGATCCCTGATTTGCCTAAGTTTTTGTGGTGGAAAGCTACGCCAAATCCCGAGCAAGAGCTGTTTGGGAGGCTATCGGCGATCGCTAACTGCACCATCTTAGACTCATGCTACTTCAGCGATCCCGCGCCAGAATTTATTAAAATCAATCGCCTCGTCGAGCAGGAATCCTACATTGCCGATCTTAACTGGCACCGATTGCTGCCCTGGCAAGAGCTTACGGCGTCAATGTTTGATCCCCCAGAGCGCCGGGCTGCCCTAGGCTGCATCGACGACATCACCATTGACTACGAAAAGGGGAACGACGCCCAAGCGCTAATGTTTTTAGCCTGGCTAGCCAGCCGTTTAGGATGGCAGCCAAAGGCGCACGAGTTTATGGGCGGTCAGTATGAAATTCAAAATGTCACCTTTGAAGGCAGCAATGGGCGCGAATTCAAGGCAGAGTTAGCAGCAATTCCCACCTCCGACTTTGGTGAAATTCCCGGCGATCTGATTGGGCTGAGCCTGAACTCCCAGGATCCCAGCGCCGATTGTTGCACCATCCTATGTTCCGAAACCACCGGATGTATGCGAATGGAATCGGGAGGCAGTGCCCAATCCTGCCGCACCGAGTTAGTGACAGCGCTACCGGATCAAAAGGCTGCCGAACTAATGGCGCAACAGCTACAGCGCTGGGGACGGGAGATTCTCTTTGAAGAGAGCCTGGGCGTGATGATTAACATCCTGAAGTTGCGCTAGTTCCCAAAGAAACGAACAACGTTGGGAGCTGTTACCCATTAAGTCTCAAGGTCTTAAACCGTTAGGTTGACAGCCTCTAGTTTGTTCTTTACACCAAACCCGCTTTAAATCGCCCTAATATCGAGTCCAGATAATAAGTGATGATTTCCTTAAACCCTCTCCTCTGTAACTTGACGTTAGTGTGCGTGACAACGCACCGCAGGAGATTTAATTTCTGAACCACGCAGGCGGGTTTAACCGCGGGTTTCGTATAAGTCCTGCGAGATTAATTGATTGACGCGCCCAAAAAAGGCTCCCCTGTAAATGAGGAGCCTTTTTTGGGTGTACCTATATCCCCTATGGCAGCGAATTACTTGCTGGTCATGGTAAAGGCACCATCCCAGTCCTCCTCAGGAGGATTAGTTAGGTAGTGCTGACAGCGTCCTAGTTGTAATGCTGCTGCCTTGTCGCCACTATTAATTTCAAGCACTGAGCCAAAAGCCGCCATTGCCTGCGCAAACTTACGGTTTAGGTAATGCTGACGTCCCTTTGAGTAAGCCTCAATAACCTGCTTCTTACCATCAGAGATGGGTCTCGCTAGATCTCCTTCTGCAATACCCACAAGCTCGTAAACCGAAACCGGCTTCGTCTTGCCTTTCACCTTGATGTAGTCCAGCTCCCGCACCACAACGCGATCAGGAACGCATTTTTGATAAGTGTTTTCACTGATCATAATGTCGCAGCCGTACTGTTTAGTGGCTCCTTCTAAGCGGGAGCCCAGGTTGACCCCGTCACCGATCGCCGTAAACTCCATCCGTCGACTAGACCCAATATTTCCGCTAATCACCTCGTCAGAGTGCAACCCAATGCCAATGGCAATTTCCTGCTTACCAATAGTGCGGCGGCCCGCATTAAACTCCACCAGTCGATGGCGCATATCGATCGCCGTTTGCACCGACATCCAAGCGTGATCCTCCAGGGGCAACGGCGATCCAAACACCGCCATAATGGCGTCACCAATGTACTTATCCAAGGTGCCCTTGTGTTTAAACACCGCATCCACCATGGACTCGAAGTACTCATTTAGCATCGCTACCACCTCTTCCGCCTGCATGCTCTCAGTAATGGTGGTGTAGCTGCGAATATCCGAGAACAGCACCGATACGTCCTTGCGATCGCCCCCCATCTTCGTTTCACCACTGGCCAGCAACTGCTCTGCCAGCTCCTGGGTCATATAGCGATACATGGTGCTCTTCAGCCGCTTCTCATCGCTAATATCCTCCATCACCACCAGGGCACCGCGTACCTGGGCACCGTCCTGGGCATCGGCGATCGTATTCAAAGACAGATTAACGCTGCGCTCGTCTGTGGTTTCCTCCTCGTCATCCTCATCCCAAAGATCAGCTTCCTGCTTCGGCGCATCGGGAGCTGGCATCAAAATCTGATCCGGGTAATATTGCTGACGATTATCCTCGTCATTGTGCCCCAGCGCCGTTTGCATCCATTGCCCAAACCGGTTAGACGCGTCGATTTCTTCCTTCGCTTTAATGCGAATCACCTGTTCAATAGGGCGACCTTCCAGGATGAACGACTGGGGCAGTCCCAGCAATTCCTTAGCGCTTTCGTTGGCTGCAATAACCGAGCCATTGCGGTCCACGGAAATTACCCCGTCTGACAGGGATCGCAGGATATCCTTCTGCATTTGCTCCTGCTGCTTCACTTCCGCAAACAGCTTGGCATTTTGCAGCGCCACACCCGCCTGAATATTGAAGGTTTCCATAAACTGCTGGTCCCCTTGGTTAAAGCTCGCCTTCCAACGCTCCGGCGCCGCCGGCCAATTCTCCGGGTCATAGTCCGGGTGCTCACCCTGGCGGGTTTTATTAATCAGCTGGGTTACCCCAATTAACTGACGATCCGAGTTAAACACCGGCATGCACAACATGCTGCATGTACGGTAGCCGGTGCGCTGGTCCGTTTCCTTCGAGGTATCGGAATCGGGGTGGGAATATAAATCAAAGGGAATTAGCAGCGGCTCTCTCGACTGGGCCACCTGAGCCGCAAAGGAGTTGCCCATGCTGGGAATACGGATCTCCCGCATCTCACCGCCAATGGGGAGCCGTGTCCAAAGCTCGTCTTTAATATCATCCAACAGCCACAGGGTACTGCGGTCCGCCTGCATCAGCGCTTTCGCCTGGTCCATCACGTTTTTAAGGGTTTCCTGGAGGTCCAGGCTGCCCTTACTTAGGGCTTCCGTCGCTTTCATCAATGCATTGGCCGCCCGCTGGCGCTGCATCGCCGCATAAAAGGCCCGGGATGATTCCAAAATTAGGCGAATGGACGGGGCAAACTCCCGGAAAACCTGCTCATCGTCTTCCGTAAAGCCCTTTAGGTCAATGCGATCGCTCAAATTCTGGTGGGAAGAATCGCCCGCATCAGGCTTCAGCTTATTAATTAGCTGTACCACCGCCACCAGTCCACCTTGCTCGTTCAATAGCGGCATCGCCAGCATGGTGTAAGTGCGGTAACCACTTTGCTGATCAAACTTCTTGGCCGCTGCTGACCGTGGATCGTCGTAAAAATCGTAGGGAATATTGACAACCTTACGGAACTGAGCCACCTCGCCAGCAATACCCACCGACGCCGGGAACCGTAGCTCAGGCATCCCCTTAGCCACCTTGGACCATAGCTCGTCCTTTTCCTCGTCCAACAGGTAAATGGTGGTGCGATCTTCGCTCAACAACTCGCCGGTTTTAAGGCTAATGTACTTGAGCATTTCCTCCAGAACCGCCTC
>CALCTI010000652.1 GCA_937894105.1 uncultured cyanobacterium | reverse complement strand
AGGGGCCGTTATCAATAGAAGCCCTAAGTCAAGAGCCGTAAGGGTTGCAGCCCCTAGCCTTATTTGATTTTAAAGGGCGCGTACTCTCCACTGCATAAGGATTCTGGAGATTAACTGATAACACGCCCTAGTGACGCCTTCTGGTTATGCCTGAAACAATTGACCGTCCCGCAATTCCCAAATGGTGTGGGGCGATCGCCGCAGCCATAGCTCATCATGGGTGGGCACAATCACCGTTGCCCCAAACTGGTGGAGTCGCTCCAGAATGCCCATAATTTGCCGCGCATTTTCCCCGTCCAAATTTCCCGTGGGCTCGTCCGCCAAAATTAACGGCGGTGTTCCCACGATCGCCCGAGCAATACTCACCCGCTGCTGTTCCCCCCCCGACAGTTGGGCCGGAAACCGCTCCGCCTTTTCCAATAAACCTACTAGCTTCAAAGTGGGCACCAACCGCCGCTGAATTTCGCTAGGGGGACAGCCCCGCGCCATCAACACAAAGCTAATATTTTCCGCCACCGTCCGCCGAGGCAACAGCTTGTAATCCTGAAAAATAATCCCTACCGTCCGCCGAAAAAACGCCAGCTTATTGCCCCGGAGCTGGGTCACTTCCTGCCCGTTCACTGCAATGCTGCCTTGATCCGGCCGCTCTTCCCCGTACAGCAGCTTCAGCAGCGTGGACTTACCGGCTCCCGAGGCTCCGGCGATCGCCATAAACGCCCCTGTGGGAATATCCAAATTCACATTCCACAAGCCCCGGTGGCTTTTGCCATACACCTTGGTCACCCCCCGCAGGGACACCATGGTGGCGGGCGATCGCAGGGGGGTAGAAAACGGGTTCGACTGGCTGGGCTGGGTAACGGGAACCATAAACGCAACCTTAATCAAGGAGCCGAGGTTAGTGGATATTTAGGGACGGTCATCAGTTAAATCTCAAGCTCAGTTAAATCTCAAGCTCAGTTAAATCTCAAGCTCAGTTGAATCTCAAGCTCAATAGCTGCGAGGGTTTCATCCCCTAATATTTCTTATTTCAAAGGGGGTTTGCTTCGCACGGCGTAAGGTTTCTGGAGCTGAATTGATAACATGCCCTAAGCCAATGGAAAGGGGAACGTCTCAACGATGATAGCCTTGGCGATCGCCCATCCACCAACCCCATTTCCAAACCGTATTCTTGAACTGCCACCCTAGACGGCTATCCCCCCTTCCGGCTGCTAGGCGCAGATCTAGGGGAACGCTACAATACTTATCAGCAAAAAACCAAAAAACACCCACAGAATGGGACCTCGTGGTCGCCAACTGGGTCTTCCACACCTATTCCCCGTAATACAGGTCAAACGAAACCCATGATCCCAACCGTTATTGAAAACTCCGGTCGTGGCGAACGCGCCTTTGACATCTATTCTCGACTCCTGCGCGAGCGTATCGTGTTCTTGGGGACGCAGGTGGATGCAGACGTGGCCAACTCAATTGTGGCTCAGCTTCTATTCCTGGACGCTGACGATCCCGAGCAGGATATTTACCTGTACATCAACTCCCCCGGCGGCTCCGTTACGGCGGGCATGGGAATCTACGACACCCTAAAGCACATCCGCCCCGACGTGAGCACCATTTGCGTGGGGCTTGCCGCCAGCATGGGTGCGTTTCTGTTGAGCGCTGGTAGCAAAGGTAAGCGCATGAGCCTACCCAACTCGCGCATTATGATTCACCAGCCCCTCGGTGGAGCCCAAGGTCAGGCAACGGATATTGTAATTCATGCGAAAGAAATTCTGTATCACAAGGAAAACCTAAACCGCTTGCTGGCAGACCACACCGGTCAACCCCTAAGCCGCATCGAAGAGGACACCGAGCGCGACTTTTTTATGGCCGCGACGGAAGCCCAAGACTACGGACTGATTGACCGAGTCATCGAGCGTCGCCCCGTATAGGAACATTAAATAGAAACGACGCATTAATTTAAATAGAAAAGGCTGAAGCTCCACTGTTTTCGGAGCTTCAGCCTTTTTCTTGTTTTTTT
>CALCTI010000651.1 GCA_937894105.1 uncultured cyanobacterium | reverse complement strand
ATATCTCGCCGTCAGGGCGTCGATCGCATTGCGAATAATCTCTAGAAATACTTGATTAATTTGGCTGGCGTAGCATTCAATTTTCGGCAGTTCACCATAATTTCTTACCACGCGAATGGGGGGGCGAATAGCATCCTCCAAAAAACAATTCTGTAAAATCGCTAGGGTACTATCTAGTCCTTCGTGAATATCAACGCTTTTAAGGGTTGCCTCGTCCAGTCGAGAAAATTGACGCAGCGATCGCACAATATTACGCACCCGATCCGCCCCGTTGTGCATTGACTCAATCACCTTCGGTAAATCATCCAGCACAAAATCTAAATCCAAATCCTCCGTAAAGGTTCGAATCCCATTCGTTTGCTCTTGAATTGGCGACAGGGAAGACGGAATATTATTTTCACGCTGACGATATAAACCAATCAGCTCACTGAGCCCGTTAATATATTCCCTAAGGTGTTCTAAATTGCCGTAAATAAAACTGATGGGATTATTAATCTCATGGGCAACTCCCGCCACCAACTGCCCCAAGCTAGCCATTTTTTCCGTTTGAATTAATTGCGCCTGAGCCTGCTGCAGCTGCTTTAAATTTTGCGATAATTCATAGGCCTGTTCCTGGGCATCCATA
This sequence comes from uncultured cyanobacterium, assembly GCA_937894105.1. Classification (GTDB taxonomy): domain Bacteria; phylum Cyanobacteriota; class Cyanobacteriia; order CACIAM-69d; family CACIAM-69d; genus CALGDE01. The sequence continues at coordinate 2,434 of CALCTI010000651.1, read as the reverse complement.
CTCGATTGAAGTAACAGTTCCGCCGCCTGTTTCTGTGTTGTAATATCTCGAATAATGGCTACACCGCCGCTAATATGTCCCGCCATTGAATACAAAGGGCTTGCCTGGATGCTGACCCACTGTCCCACTGCCGACGCATCTCGAAACGTGGCCGCATTGGGAGAGGAGCGATTCATCCATAGTTCCGCCTTGGCGGTGGGTTCCCCCTCCAGTACCCGCGTTAGGGGAAAGTACTCTAGAGGACAACGGGTGTTGGACTCTTCTTCGATGTAGAATTTGCAACGATTAACCCAAGTTTCTAAAGGCACCATCATTGCAACGTTGCCGAGCAGGGATAAGGCTGCCGGGTTGGCAAACTGCACTGCGCCCTTGGTATCAACCACCATCAAGCCATCGCCCATACGCTCCAAAATTGCCTTGAGGCTGTCCAGGGCTTCTTGAGATCGTTCCAGGGCCTTCGCTCGGCGGGTGGAATCTGCTAGGGCCGACGCTAACTGTCGAGCCTGAATGGTGGATTCTTGTTCATAGTGGGCTAATTGCTTTTGCAGGGCAGTATTTTGCGATCGCAGCTTTCGAAGTTCTGCCGCGATCACCTGATTAGAATCCTTATCACTATGGGAATTAGCATGGTGAGGATCAACGCCCGACATAAACCTTACGTGTCTAGATGAGTACTTGTCTTAATCTAGGCTCCCTTTTTTCCAACACCACGATTTTTTTAGTAACTAATCTTTATTAGATCTCAACCGGTCCAACGCTGATAAATTAACGTCCGAGGCTCACTTAACTAACCTTAAGGACGCATCGTATCCCCTGTCAGTGCCAAAAGAATAGGGCAGGGGTTGGTAAGACAAGTAGGAATAGGACAGGAGAAGAAATAGGCTGCCTAGAATTGCTTTTAGACCCACCTGTTTTAAGACCATAGGGCGGCGATGGGGCGGTGATATTTATCCCGGTCTTTATTTGTCGCTATATTTTACGTAGTCTAGGCTGAGGAATATCGATGCACAAACGAGGTTGGCACTGGAAAGGGGAAGGGCGATCGCTCTGGAAGGGGCTGTCGTGGATAGTACTGGTGGGGGCGATCGCCTGGATCACCGTAAGCTGCGCCAACTTTGTGGACAGTCTGCCTCGCAAGTCCACCGATGCGACCATTCCCCGATTAGTGGGCAGCATCCTTAGCAACCCTAAAACCTTTAACCCCGTTCTAAATAACGAGTCTCCCAACGTATTTAGCTTTACCTACGAAGGACTGGTAAAGCTAGATCCAAAGGCACGAAAACTGGTGCCGTCCCTAGCAGAAAGTTGGAAAATTCTTGATAATGGACAGCGCTATATTTTCACCCTCAGGGAGAACTTGCGTTGGTCCGACGGGGAACCCCTGACCAGTAAAGATGTGGTTTTTACCTTTAATGATCTTTACTTTAATCCTAAAATTCCATCGTCGTCCGCTGATGTTTTTCGCATTGGTGTCGAGGGCAAGTTTCCAACAGTAACGGCGCTCAATCCTACACAGGTTGAAATTATTTTGCCGGAGACCTTTGCGCCCCTTTTAAACTCAATGAGCGCTGATATTCTACCGGAGCATGTCTTAAAGTCAACCGTAACTAAAACCAATTCAAAGGGGCAGCCGGTGTTTCTGACCACTTGGGGGCTGGATACAAAACCAGAGAATTTGGTTTCAAATGGTCCCTATAAAATCGAATCTTATGCCACCAGTCAACGGGTAATTTTTGAGCAAAATCCATATTATTGGGCGAAGGATGAAGAGGGAAATTCTCTGCCTAAAATCAAGCGATTTATTTGGCAGATTGTTGAATCTGCGGATACGGCGCTGCTGCGATTTAGGTCTGGCGACTTGGATTTATTAGGGGTCGCGCCAGATTATTTCTCCCTATTAAAGCGAGAGGAAGAACGGGGAAATTTTACCCTTTACGAAGACGGTCCCGTGTCGTCAAAGTCGATTATTACCATCAATTTAAATAAGCGGAAAAAGAACGGAAAACCGTTGCTTGAGCCCTACAAATCTGCCTGGTTTAATGATGTGCGTTTTCGGCGGGCGATCGCCCACGCCATTGACCGCCCCACCCTGGTTAACAACATTTACCGAGGACTCGGGGAGCCGCAAAATTCGCCGTTGTCCTTACAAAGTCCTTACTACGAAACTGATAGTTTGCCGATTTACGATTACAACTTGGAGCAGGCGCGCAAGTTATTAACAGAGGCGGGGTTTCGCGATCGCGATGGGCTTCTCTATGACGGCGATGGCAACGAGGTGCGATTTACGCTGATGACCAACGCGGGCAATAAAATCCGCGAGGCAATGTTGTCGCATATTAAGCAGGACCTGGGCAAAGTGGGCATTCAGGTGGATATTCAAGCCCTGGCTTTTGGCACGCTGATGGCCAATGGATTTAACGTGCGCTTGTCCGGT
>CALCTI010000650.1 GCA_937894105.1 uncultured cyanobacterium | reverse complement strand
AGAATTATGCCGGTAAAATCAGTTGCTGGTATAGGTTACTGCTTAATTATTTAGCCGGGAAAAACAGAAGCGGGTATAGGCTACTGCGGAGGATTTTGTTGGTTTTGCTCGGCACCGATAGCTCTAGCAAGCGGTTGCGTTTGCGGCTGGCGATCGCGATCGCACTAATATCTTGTCCCCGCGCCGACTTGAGCAGCGTCGACACAAATTCCCCCGTGGTTACCTGACAGTCCACCTCTAGCCCCAAGGCTTCCAATGATTTTGCAGCCTCAACAAGGGACGCTTTCGCCTCAGCCAGTGGTCCCTCAACGGGCAAATTTCGCGGTGGGTCGGGAACAATGCGGAGCAAAATGCAGCGATCGCAGCCAATGTAATTGTCCCCATCTTCGCGATCCGCCTTACAGATTTCTTCAAACTGGCTAACCAGATCCTTAGAATTATCAGAGCCATTGTAAGGAAGCAGCACCGTGCGACATAGATTGCGGCATCGTAGCTCTAGCTCGGCACTGGTCAAGGTGGCAATAAACTCCGGGCGCAAAATCAAAAGCGGGCACTGAAGCTTTTCTGACAGGGCCACGGTGGTGCTGCCAAAAAGCTTTTCATTGAGTAAGCTGCGGGACGCTCCCCCTAAAATCACCACGTCGCAGTTATGGTCCTCGGCAACCTGTTGCACCGTTTCTTGAATTCGGCCACATCGCACCTCTACCTTGGGAGTGACGCCGTCAATGGCAAAGTCTAAAGCAGGGCTAAGGCGCTTTTTTGCCTCCTCCATTTTTTCCTCGTCCTCCCTGGGCATATCGTAGCCAGAGCCAGGCTCGAAGGGGACAACGTGCAGAAAGACGGGCGATCGCATCCCGCTGTCCGCCAAGCTAGGTACAAGGCGGGCGATACGAGCCATACCGTCCGACATATCGGTGCAAATCAAAGGGCGCTGAAACATCGTGCTAGGGCTGTTGCTTTAGGATATCTACGTCTCTTATACCCCTATGGTAAAACTCTAAAATCCTCCCAATGGCTTTATCTTGGCGATTGTTCACGAATAGCGAGGGGAAAAGGTTTAAGAAGACGGAAAATTAGCGTTAATTTGGGGCGGCTAGCGGTAATGGTGGGGTAACTTTGTTTAATTCAGGGCCTAATTCAGAAAAATCTAACTTAGGAAAACTAGAGTCAGGCACCGTTAAATCGGGTCGGCTGGCGCGGCTGCTGGGAACGGCAGTGCAGTTTTGGCTGCGAACCCAGGTGGATGAGATTAAAACCCTAAAGGTGACGGTGGGGGGCACCGGGCGGCAGTTGCTATCGGGGTGTTTGCCGTCGGTGCAAGTTCAAGCCACGGGGGTGGTGTATCAGGGGTTGGCGCTGCAAGATGTGGCGATCGCCGCTTCAACGATCCGCGTTAACTTAGCCCAAATTTTGCGAGGAAAACCGCTGCAACTGGAGGAACCGATCGCCATTGATCTGGTGCAAACGATCAGCGCCGATAACCTGAACCAATCCATTGCCGCGCCACTGTTGGCGGAGGCGATCGCCGATTTTGTTCGCCCTTTACTCGCCCAATTGGAAACTGGTCCTAAAACCGCCACTTTTACACCAGAAACCTTGATCCCCGGCGGCCAAAAGTTAATATTGCGAGGCACCCTTCGACACGGCGATCAGTGTCATGAGGTTATGCTGACCACCGGTTTAGATCTCAGCAGTCCCCAACATTTGCACTTTGAAAATCCCCGGTGGACGGCGATCGCCCCGTCTTCCATTACCTTGCCCGCCGTTGACAGTTTTGATCTGGATTTGGGAGACGATGTGGCGTTTCGGCGCTTGGCGATCGCCCCCGATAAAATTCACTGCGAAGGCACATTAACGGTGCGCCCTTAAATGGGTCCTTGCATGGAGCCTTGCATGAGTCTTTAGAAAAACCGAGGGAGAAAACTCACGGAAAGCTAGGGGGAAAATGGTACCCTACCTCCTAAGTCAGCTTGCCGTTTAGCGACAGCTTGATCGCCCGTATACACCATTGCAAAACCGTTGTCGCATTTGGAATTAACCATGGGTTTTCGTTTATCGGTCACCAGCGCCCTCAAGGGGGTGTCTGCCGCGATCGCCATCATTAGCACCACCGTTTTAACCACCGTGCTATCCGCCTGGCTGTGGATTAGCCCCGCTGCCGCCCTTGCCAGCGCTGAAATCAGCGACGTTAGCTATCGGGATTGTCCAGCGGAAATCGGGGAAGGATCGGTCACCAGCGGCGGCGGCATTGTGCGAGGGGCCGACTGCTTTTTGGTGTATGGCACCGTCACAAACAAAACCGGCAAGCCCATTGTCAACGCCGACGTGTTTGGACGAATTTACGACTCAACGGGCAACCCAGTGCTACAAAATCGCACGCGGCTGGGCTCCATTGACGAAATTCCCCCCGGCGCAAGCGAGTTTTCCATCCGCATCACCGTGCCCGATACCCAAACGGGCGGCGACCTACAGCTTAAGCAATTCAAAGCCTCTGGCTTCACCGGCAAAGTTCGCCGTTAATTCCGTTAATTAATCGCCCGAAAAAAAGCTCCTCTTAATGGGGGGAGGTGGGGGGATCCATCAGAAAGCCCCCGCAGATCAAGTTCCCAAAATAGGGGCATAGGGCAAGGATCCTCCCTCAGTCCCCCCTTATGAAGGAGGGAGGCTCGTCTTCAAAACATTTCGCAAGTAAATCAACCACGCCGTGGAAAATCCAAACTCCATTACCGTCACTGTCCCCGCCACCAGCGCCAACTTGGGACCCGGCTTTGACTGTTTAGGAGTTGCCCTGAATCTTTACAACCACTTTCGATTTACGCGGCTTGACCCCAGCGCCGGATCATTAACGATTACAGCCACAGGAGACGAAGCGGATCGCGTGAGCTGCGACGCCAGTAATTTGGTGTATCAATCTTTTGTGAAACTATGCGAAACGGCGGGGGTGGAAGTGCCGCCGGTACAGATTGAAATTCAATTGGAGGTGCCGTTGGCGCGGGGGTTGGGCAGTTCGGCAACGGCGATCGCCGCTGGACTAATGGGAGCCAATTACCTGCTCCACAATCCGGTGGATTACAACACCTTGAAGGCATTGGCGATCGCCCTGGAAGGACACCCGGACAACATTGTGCCGGCGATGCTGGGGGGCTGCCAAATTTCGGCGGACCGGGATGGGCGCTGGTATGACGACGGGATTCCCTGGAATGCTACCGTTGCACCGGTGGTGGCCATTCCCAACTTTGAACTCTCCACGGCCGAAGCTCGCCAGGTGCGACCGAACTCCTATTCCCGGGCGGATGCCACTTTTAACGGAGCTCACGCCGCCTTCCTAGTTCGCGGTATCCAAACGGGCAGCCGCGAGAGCCTGAGAACTGCAATGCAGGATAAACTCCACCAGCCTTACCGGTTCGGATTAATTCTCGGTGCCGATGGGGTGCGCCAGGCAGCCCTTAACGCCGGAGCGTACGAAGTGGTGATTAGCGGGGCTGGTCCCACCCTTTTAGCCTTAACCCACACCATGGACGCCGAAGCCGTTGCCGGAGCCATGGGGCAAGCATGGTCAGAACAGGGGGTGGGGGCGATCGCCAAAGTGCTACAACTGGACCTAAACGGCACCCGCCTCCACAGCGCCCAGTAGCTTTATCACCCTGGCTTTAAACTAGTTTTTGCGTAGGGTGCGTGGAACGCACCACAGAGGTAATTAGGATCTAGTCGGTTTTGGTTAGGGCGTGTCATCAATTAAGAGCCAGAAGCCTTATACAGTGGGGAGTACACG
>CALCTI010000649.1 GCA_937894105.1 uncultured cyanobacterium | reverse complement strand
CCCCCCTCCCTCACTTTTACGAGCAATGGTTGCTCCCCCGGCTCCATTAGTTCTGTGGCTAAGCCCAGGCGATCGCCCACCCAATTGCCGTCCCCATCCCAACGGCGAAAAATCTGCTTTGCCCCCGGATAGGTCACCTTGCCATCCGCTTCCTTCATCACCGGCACCCCATCCAGCTCCACCAGCTTGTACACCCCATTCACCGGCTTGCCCGTCACCAATTTTGTGCCAATGCCATAGCCGTCGATCGCCGCTCCCGCCCCTTTTAGTCGGGCAACTTCCGCCCCGTCCAAATCCCCACTGGCGAAAATTTTTGTATCTGGCAACCGCGATCGCACCGCCTTGGACAGGACCACCAAATCCCCCGAATCCAGCCGCACCCCGGTCACGCTCATACGCCCCGCCGCCACCTCTGCCGCCAGGGTGTCCGCCGCTGCGATCGTATCGAAAGTATCCACCAACAACGGCGCGCCGGGGAACGCCCGATGAAATGCCTGGAACGCCCCCAGTTCACTGCCCGCTGAATCACCCGCCCCCGACGCGATCGCCATTACCAGCGCGTGAGCCATGGTCCCCTGGGGCAGTTTCCCCAACTGCTGCGCCGCCAGTACGTTCGACGTGCCGCTAAACCCTGAGGCGATCGCCGCCCGAGCTGCCCACAGGGACGCCTGGGGACCAAATGCCCGCCGCGTCCCAAATTCCATCAACATCGCCTCCTCCCCCGCCACATCCCGAATCCCCGCCGCCCGCGATGCAATCAACGTTTGATAATTCAGCGTCGTCAGCAAATAGGTTTCCACCCACTGCGCCTGCCACAGGGGAGCCTCAATACGCAAAATCGGCTCATAGGCAAAAATCGGCGTCCCCTCCGGCACCGCCCACACCGTCCCAGAAAAAATTGGCTTGCCTGGGGCGATCGCCTCCCAAAAACTCGCCGGAGCCCCATCAAAAATCCCCGTTTCCCGCAACCAATCCACCTGGACCGCCGTCAGCTGCAACCCTGTCAAATACTGCAACCCCTGCTCCAACCCCATCGCCGCCAAATAACCAAACCCCGTCGGCAACCGCCGCACAAAAAGCTCAAACTTCGCCGTCTTCTCCGCCATCCCCTCCGCCCAGTAGCACGCCCCCATGGTTAGCTGATATAGGTCCACCAAAAGGGCGCGATCGCCCGCCGACACCATCAACTCCGAGCTTTGCCCAACGTCCTGAACCATTATGATCACCAAACTTTCGCTAACAAATCAATTATGGTAAAAATTACCATAATTGTCACGTCAATAAAAAACAGAGTCAGAAAAATCGTGCCATGCTGAACTGTGAACGAAAGTGTCTCTGTTCTGATTGAGTAGCGTTCGGATCTATGGCAGTCTCGGAGTCAGTTAGCGGCCCAATCACCTATAGTGCGCGATCGCCCCTGCGCTATCCCGGCGGTAAAACCCGCGCCATTAAGCACATCACCAAATTTTTTCCTGAAAACCTCACCACTCTTCTTTCCCCTTTCTTCGGTGGCGGTTCCATCGAGCTACATTTAGCCGTCCAAGGTGCAACCGTTTATGGCTACGACGCCCTCCTCCCTCTCGTGGAATTTTGGCAATGTTTAACGCAAAATCCCAACGATCTTGCTAACCGAGTTGCAACCTATTTCCCCTTAGAAAAAGACGCATTTTATGACTTACAAAAGAATTACAATTGCTTCCCTGAAAAATCAGATCGAGCTGCTGCATTTTATGTTTTAAACCGGTCTTCGTTCTCCGGCTCGACCCTGTCTGGCGGCATGTCTCCGTCCCATCCAAGGTTTACGAAGTCATCTATTGAGCGCCTGCATAATTTTTATAATCCTAATATTTATATCGAAGTCTTAGACTTCCAAGAGTCCTTGAAAAAACATCCTAATCTTTTCACTTATTTGGACCCTCCCTACCTCATCGAAAGCACATTGTATGGTCAAAAGGGAAGCACTCACAAAGACTTTGATCACGCCAGACTATTTGATGCATTAAAAGATAGAAAAAGTTGGGTACTCTCTTACAATAACTGCGACGAAATAAGAGCGTTATATTCAGACTTTTCCCGGCGATCGCCCGAGTGGGTTTATGGAATGGGAAAGGAAAAAGAGTCAAAAGAAATCTTGATTTTTAGCCGAGACTTACATCACCTTGCAGAGGGTGAATAGACTATAAACAGGAAAAAATCAACCGATTTTGCGACTGTTCCCCACTGGAAGCATCAGAGCGTCGCCACCCAACTTATGATGTTTTTATCTGTCTGGAACAAACAGTATCAATGGGGAAAGTTTTATCTGCACCAGGTTTTGTATTTGCCAACGATGACAACGTAATTCCTGACTTGGTGCGGGTCAGCAACAACACGCTGGACAACTGTTTTGATGAGGCGGGGCATTTCACTTCAGCTCCCGAGTTGGCGGTTGAAGTGGTTTCTAAAGTGCCCCAAGATGCTCTGTTCGCGATCGCCAAATCAAGCTCAAGCTGTACTCGCGGGTTGGGGTAAGGAATATTGGATTGGGGACTGGCAGCAGCAAACGGTGGAGGTTTATCGGCGATCGCAAGCCCGATTAGAACGAGTCGCCACCCTATTTACTGACGATAGTTTGACCCCACCACTTTTTGAAGGTTTTAGTCTTAAAGTTACTGATATTTTTAATTAGAAATAGCTAATATAATTCCTCTTCTTTGTGGGTATAAATTGTGCAATCGGCGATCGCATAAGAAATGCAGGTCAAAATATATTTTTCTTCGAGTCCGCCGCTGATTAAACCCTGTTCATCCTGGTCGATTTTGCCCGCCGTTCCCCCCTCCACTTCAGCGACACAGGCGGAACAAGCCCCGGCACGACAGGAGAAGGGTAATTCGAGTTCTGCCTCTTCTGCGGCGTCCAAAATATATTCATCCTCGGGCACTTCGATGGTGGTATTTAAACCTTCATCTTCGTTAATAATGGTGACCTTGTAACTTGTCATTTAAACCTCTTGAGATGAACGAACGAATTGGAATTAATGGGGGTAATTGGACAGGTTTTACGACGAAATTGGATATTAACAGATCTTCCCTTGCTTATCGACAGTTTTATTGATCAAAATTCACTTTCAAATGGTAAGGGCGATGGCAGCAAGACCTTCGACGCATTTTGATCCATTGCGAGCAATAATTTATTTCGAGTAATAAGTTTCCGGCTTGTTTCGCTTTGCTGCTGGAGAAATAGGGGTGCGTGTCAGTTAATTTTGACTCAGGTTTGCTGATCAGTTTTGGAGTGCTGTCATGATCAAAGCTAGTCTCGGTGCGATCGCCCTGGTATTTTTCGGCGCAGTGGGTCATATTCCACCCACGGTTCAAGCCCAGTCGAATACCCCCATTGATGCCCAAAATCATTGGGCGCGGGGATGTTTGGCGGCGATGAAGGATCGGGGCTGGCTGGTGGGTGACGGCAGCGGGCAGGTGTATCCCGAGCGGGGCATGGGGCAGCGAGATTTTGTCACGTTGTTAAAGCGGGAGTGGGTGACTCGGGCGCGATCGCCATTGCCAGTGGAGAATTTGCCACT
>CALCTI010000648.1 GCA_937894105.1 uncultured cyanobacterium | reverse complement strand
GCCCTTTAGAAACAAAAAATACTAGGGGCTGAAACCCTTATGGCTCTTAACTTAGGGAATTAATGGGTAACAGCCCCTAGCCTAGGGCGTGTCACTCATTAATTCCCGCAGGACTTACCCCGTTGGGAGAGTACATGCCCTTTGAAACAAAAAACATTAGGAGCTGAAAGCCTTGGAGCTATTGAGCTTTAAACTTAATTGATGCAATCCCTGGGGCGCTTTTTGGCTTTGTCAAGAGTCATACGGCTCCCTTTTCGGGTCATGGAGAGGGGGCTTTTTCCGTAAGCACTGGCATGGTATTTCTGGATTAGTCATAAGACGCGATACTTTCGCCCACAGCAGAGTTTCCATTGTTAAAAATGTTTGGCAATGACAAGTCTTGTCAAGTAAAACTGCGTAAGCTTAAGGTTCGACAAACCGTTAACACAGGAGCTTTTCATGGCAGCCTCATATCTCCCTTCAATTCTTGTTCCCCTGGTTGGCTTGGTTTTTCCCGCCGTTGCTATGGGATTTATATTCGTCTATATCGAGAAGGAAGACTAAGTCGCAATCCAGCGAGGCGCTTTTTTGTCGGTCTGTTCGCAAGCCAGATTGGTTAAGCGCAAAGTGATCAAAAATCAATTTAATAGCCGCTTATTTTGGCAATGTAAGTCTTTACCTTGCGGTAAAACTTGCTTGAGGTTTCTAGGTCGAATGCTTTTCGACTCCTAGGAAGTTATCCCTGACAATCGAAATAGGCGGCTATTGGCGTTTCCTTGCTTGACAGGAGATGTTGGCTGGTTAGGGCGTGTCATCAATTAAGTTCCAGAGTCCTGTCGTAGTGGGACGCACCTGCCCTTTGAAATAAAAAATACTGGGGGCTGAAACTCTCGCATCTATTGAGTTTGAGATTTACTTGAGATTTAATCAATGACACCCCCTAAATCTCGGTTAAAGTTCTACTCTGTAATGTCCCCAAGTATTTTCGATATCTGTTCAATATTTATTGATGGATAACCAGTCTTTGCCTCGTGCCATCCTTGCTAATCCTGCTACCACGGTAACGCCCGACTCTGCGAAGGCGTCGCTGGTGGAAATTTTTTCTGCCATTCAGGGGGAGGGGATGAATATTGGCTCTCGTCAGTTATTTATTCGCTTTGGGCGTTGCGATTTGCGCTGCAATTTTTGTGATAGCGCTAACACTTGGACGGGGAAATCCACCTGTGATATTGAGCAAACGGCTGGACTTCGAGATTTTGTGACGCACCATAATCCGGTGTCCCTGGCTGATTTACTGGGATGGGTCAAAGCTCTTGATGGCGATCGCGTGCACGACAGCATCAGCCTAACTGGCGGCGAACCGTTGCTCCATGCCAAGTTTCTCCAAGCCTTTTTGCCCCTATTGCGGCAAGCCTTGCCCTTTTTTCCAATTTATTTGGAAACTGGCGGTCACCGTCCTGATTTGGTGGAACCCCTTTTACCGGTTATTGACAGCATTGGGATGGATATGAAGTTGCCCAGCGTCAGTGGTGAAAGTCTTTGGGATGCCCACGCCAAATTTTTGCAGTGTTGTGTAGGTAAAAACGTAGATATTTTCGTTAAGGCGATCGTGTCCAGTACAACCACCCTCACTGATTTAGATCGGGCTGGAGAAATTATCAAGGCTGCCGATCCCAAAATCCCCCTAATTCTTCAGCCGGTTACGCCCCTGCCAACGTAGATCAAGCCTGATT
>CALCTI010000647.1 GCA_937894105.1 uncultured cyanobacterium | reverse complement strand
CAAACCTACGAGCCGGTAACGGGATCCGATGAATCCGTCGCTGAAACGGAGGCGGATTTATCCGCGCTGCTTTTTCAGGGAAATGGTGATATTCGATACCAGGCTTACCAATCGGTGCGCGCAGTTAGCCAAACCCATAATTCTCTGTATACCTATATTTTGAGTGCGATCGCCCAGGACCACGCCACGGAAAATAAGCTGCGAGGCTATGGGTCAACCCTGAACAAGCAACTTCTGGGGGACGAGGTGCCCGCCGATGTGTTTTGGGCAATTATGATCGGCACCAAAGCACGGGTTGACCTGTGGCAGCGATATTACAAGCTGAAAGCAGGGGCGATCGGTGACACCATTCGCACCTGCGATGTGTATGCCCCCTGGGATGCGGAGCCCACCGCCATTTCCTACGACCAGGGCGTAGATATTTTGCTGGACGCCCTTAGCAAATTTGATGAAGTTTATGCGGGTCGAGCTAGCGAATTTTTCACCCAAAATCTAGTGGATGCTCGGGTGCGCCCCACCAAGCGCGGCGGTGCATTTTGCGCCTACAGCCCTGGCAAAAAAAGTTTCCTGCTGTTGTCCTATACCAATGACTACAGCTCCCTATTTACCTTGGCCCATGAAATGGGGCACGGCTTACATTTTGACTGGATTGACGAGAAACAAAGCTATTTAAATTCAAATCCGCCCATGATTTTGGCCGAAGTGGCCTCCACGTTTAATGAGCTGTTGCTGTTGGATTATCTGCTGGAAAAAGAGACTGATTTAGACGCCCAAAAGGCATTGTTAACGCGACAAATTGAAGATCAGCTCAATTTATTATTCCGTCAAAGCACCATTAGTCGTCTGGAATTGGCCATTCATGAAAAGGCGGCAACGGGGCGGTTAGATACAGATTTTGTTAATAATACTTGGAAGGGTTTGTATCAGGAACTGTGTGGCGATGTGGTGGAGGTTTTGCCGGAACATCAGTATGATTGGGCGCGTATTGGTCATATTTATTTCAAGCCTTTTTACTGTTACCAATACACCGCCTCCAATATTGTTAGTCTGGCGTGCTATCAGCAGTATAAAAAGGAGGGGCGTGATTTTATCCCCGGCTATTTGGAACTGTTGGCGGCGGGGGGCAGCGAAAACCAAATCGATGCCCTACGCAAGTACGTGGGCGTGGACCTGGCGGATCCCCAAACGATCGCCGATGCCCTAGCCTATGTGGACGGACTGATGCAGCGTCTTGAGGGTGCTTTATAGTTGTCCTGATTAGCCTTAAATCCCAGCGGTGCGTTGGCACGCGCCCGACCCGTTCTTGAGTTCCCTTCCATGATTTACACGCTGGAGACGCTGACGCAGGCGATCGCCCAAGACCCAGACCAGTGGCGACCGCTGGTGTTTACCAACGGCTGCTTTGATTTGCTCCATGTGGGACATGTGCGTTATTTAAAGGCGGCGCGAAAGCTGGGGAAGCGGCTGGTGGTGGGGCTTAACAGCGATGCTTCGGTGCAGGGGTTAAAGCCCACAAAACCGGGCTATCCTCCCCGCCCGATTGTGCCAGATCTTCAGCGGGGAGAGGTATTGGCGGCGTTGAAACCGGTGGATGGGGTGGTGGTGTTTGACGAGCCCACTGCGGGGCCCACCATTGCCGCCCTCCAGCCTGATATTTACGTTAAAGGTGGCGACTACACTATCGACGCCTTGCCGGAAACGCCCATTGTGCAGGGCTACGGCGGTGAAATTAAGCTGATTCCGGTAGAAATTGCTACGGGGACCACCAACATTATTGAGACGATTTTAGGAGCTCGCTAGGGGGTGTCATCAATGAAGCTCAGCCCTACGTGGTGGGGGAGTACTGCCCTTTGGAAATAAAAAATACTCGGGGTTGAAACCCTTATAGATCTTAGGCTAAATGGTCTTGAGCAGATCGTTCTCGCTGACGTTTTTGGCGATCGCGCCATCCTCGCCACGCCAGAATACTCAGGGTAATGCCCGTCAACGGCAACGCAAATCCCCACATGGCGGTGGTAAATAGGGGCAGCATTTCATGCCCCGTGGACTTAAAAATCAGGTAGCTCATATAGGCAACGTAATAGCCCAAAAATAATGCCCCTTCCCAGCGATCAATGGTGTAGCCGCTAAAGAAAATGGGCAAACAGGCAACGGCGACGGCGATCGCCACAGGAATATCAAAGGTCAGCGCATCGGGCGGCACCGGTAATCCTGCCGGAGTCAAGCTAGCCGCCACCCCTAGAACCCCCAGCAGATTAAACAAATTGCTGCCAATCACATTACCCACTGCAATATCCCGCTCCCCTTTAAAGCTAGCCACCACCGATGTGGCCAACTCGGGCAGGGACGTGCCCACGGAAATAATCGTCAGCCCAATCACCAGCTCGCTCATGCCCCAGGATCGGGCCAGGTCCACCGCATTATCCACCAGCAGCTTAGAGCCGGATACCAACATAAAAATCCCGACTCCCACCAGCGCCAAATCTTGTGCCCACTGAATGAACCCGGAATTGGCGATCGCCCCATACTCCCGCTCATAATCGTCCAAACTATCGTCACCATTACCCTGCTTCCGTCCCTTAATAAACATAAAGACGGTATAGGCAATAATCCCCGCCAGCAGCACAAACCCATCCGTTTGGTGCAGCCGCCGATCTAAGGAAAATAACAGCACCAAGCCCGACACGCCAATGCTAAGGGGCACATCCAACCGCACAAGCTGTTGGGAAACCGACAGGGGGGCAATAATTGAGGCGATGCCCAAGGTTGCCAACACATTAAAAATATTGCTGCCTAGGGCATTGCCAAGTGAGATCGCGTCTCGCCCTAGCAAAATCGATTGAATACTAACGGCTAATTCCGGAGCGCTAGTGCCAAACGCCACCACCGTCAGTCCAACAATCAGCGGGGCAATGCCAAACCGAGCGGATAGGCGAACAGAGCCCCGAACCAAAACATCAGCGCCTAAAGTGAGTAGTAGCAGCCCTGCGGTTAAAAGCAAAAAGGTCATAAATACAAGCTCAGTGAGTGGGCGATCGCTCCAAAACTTCGATATCTGCCCCCTGCTAGCTATCAATCAGCGTGACAACTGGGCAAGCAAATAACTAAGTGGAAAGCCCCATATGGCTCCTACGAGTAAACGTGGATGTTAAATGCGCAAGTGGAATTCAGCATTCCCCTTTGCTGTTAGGCTTCCCTGAAAATTCCTAAAGAAGAGCGATCGCCACAAATAGCGAAACGAGAGTGAGGAAAATAACGTGTAAAAACGCAGCGCAAGACAATGCGAGCGACGGATGAAAATTCAGGGCTGTAGATTACTCCGGGCGCAAACGTCATAATCTAGGTCCGACAATATTCATCACTTTAAAAGAATCATAATCTAGAGACTCACTCGGTGGTTGCTCTTCCTTAAAACATCCCCATGGCAAACCCCTTCCCTCCAGCCCCTCAGCCCTTTCTCCTTCCCCTAACCCAGTCAATTTTCCTCCGTTCCTGGCAACCGAGCGATCGCCAAGGCGCTGCGGCTCTAATCCAATCGGTGCTAGGGGAATATAACCTGCCGTGGCAGCCAAAGTCAGCCGATCGCGACGTGGTGGAAGTGGAGCAGTGTTATCAGGAGGTGGGCGGGGAATTTTGGGTTTTGGTGCAGCGCAAGCAGGGCGGTGGGGAAACATTAGTGGGAACAGCGGCGTATTTCCCAGCGGAGGAACGGGGAGAAGGGGCGGTGGAAATTCGCAAGATGTACTTTGATCAGTCCATTCGCGAACTAGGGCTGGGACGAACGGTGTTGGAATTGTTGGAGGTGGCGATCGCCCAGGAAGGTTACACCGAAATTTGGCTCGAAACCGTATCTACCATGGAAGCAGCGGTACACATCTATGAAACCAGCGGCTATAAACCAGCCTCCGATGTGGAAACGGAACGGTGCGATCGGTGTTATGTGAAATATTTGGCTTGATCTTGGCTCAATTGAGAGCTTGATCACGAAAGTGGTGGGCCCGAGGTTCAATCACCGGTAAGATACTGGACGCGCCAAGGTTACTGGCACTTTCGTTATTTTTATAAAATCCGCGAAAAATTCGCAGTTTCGCTGGGCAAGACCGCGAGGGCAACACCGTGCTAGATATCAAACAGATTCGTAATAATCCCACCGAAGTTCAAGAGCGGCTAAGCACTCGGGGCGACTATGACCTGACGGAAATTCTGGCGCTGGACCAGCAACAGCGAGAGTTAGAAACCAAGCGCACGGAGCTGCAAACCCGCAGTAATGAGGTGGGCAAAGCCGTTGGGCAAAAAATCAAAGGTGGCGCGGATCCCAAAGGCGAAGCAGTGGCGGCGCTGCGGGAAGAGGGGAATCAAATTAAGAAGCAACTGGCAGATCTGGAGCCCCAGGAGCGGGAATTAAAGGACAAAATCCATAGCTTAGTGATTGGTCTGCCGAACCTGCCCGACTCGGAAACGCCGGTGGGTAAAACTGAGGATGACAATGTGGAGGTGCGGCGCTGGGGTGATGAGTTGATTCCCCAGCGGGACGATATTTTGCCCCACTACGAAATTGGCGAAAAGCTGGGCTGGCTGAACTTTGAGCGGGCGGCGCGCATTGCCCAAAGCCGATTAGTGGCCCTCATGGACAACGGGGCGGCGCAGGAGCGCGCGTAAATTAGCATTCTGCTGGACCGCCATAACA
>CALCTI010000646.1 GCA_937894105.1 uncultured cyanobacterium | reverse complement strand
CCGCTCCAAAAACACCCCCCCTTCCCTCTGTATTTAAACTCTCAGTTCGCTCTATTTGTGTGTGTGGGCTTACGCTCCAAAAACAAACCACCCTTCCCAGGGATTGAAACGGCATGAGTTTCCAGGCTGACGGGGCGACAAGAATCCTAAAAGGCTTTCTCCATACCTCTTATAGCCATCTCACCCCGCCAGTAAAGCCAGATCACATCCGGCTGCTTCTAACAGCTCCCGGATTCGACCCCCCTTGTGAACACTGGCATTATCCAGAATCAAGACCTTCTCTGGGGATAGCTGGGGGAGGAGACATTCCTCTAGCCACTTTTCCACGACTCAGCGATTACAGGACTCCTCAAAGGTCATGGGAGCCAAAAGACCCTCTTTGACTCCATAAGCGGCAATGGCACTGATGCGATCGCGACGACTGCCTGCTTTCAATGCCTTTATGAGCTCTCCCCGTAGACTCCAGCCGTAATCGTACTGATCACGCTCGTCCATCCCGGTCTCATCGAGATAAATCAAGTCTTGAGCACGGTAATGAGTCAGCTGTAGGCGAAACTCGCGACGGCGTTCTTCATCTCGCTCCACGTAGCCATAGGTTTTTCTTTCGGGTGTATCCCAACCGTTTGAGGTATTTGGAGATGGTTTGAAACGCCACCCCAAATTGGACCGCGAATTCCTTCAGGGTCCAATCCCGATGGCACTCCACAAAGGCAGTAAATTCCTCATCGGAGATGGCGGCGCGAGAGCGGGCAGGCTTTTGAGGCGGCTCAGGGACCAAGGTGCCTTTGTCTTCAAACTGTTGACGCCACAGATGGATAGTGTTGCGACTGAGTTGGAAGACACGACTCGCTTCGCTGGGTCTCATGCCTTTATCGATAGCGTTGAGTACTTTTTGTCGCAGGTCGGCGCTGTAGGAAAATGGCATGGGTCGCTAAGGGGGTGAAGACACTCCTTATTCTGTCCTATATTGGTCGGGAGTGACCACAGCCTAAACTACGGAAAATGACAAAACAGGGATAGCGGTCTAGATTAGTTTTTGATTCATTAAAAATCAATAATAAAGAAGGCTGCTAAATTTAGCAGCCTTGCCGGAATTTCTTTGGAACTACATGCTTATTTGATGTTGCAATTACCAAGGATCTTGAAAATCAAAATGCATACAAAGAAGCATTACCCAGGCGATCGAAATAGTAATTGGCGACGCAACCAATAGCCAACGTGGGTCAACTAAGTCTAGAAAAGCTGTAAGCATTCTTTCGACAATATAAATTGACCTCCCAAAAACCTACAGTTCGCCCTTTAATAGCTTCAGCGCTTCATCAAGAGTTGGCTTGCCAAAGTTGATCACATTCCACACGAGTGAGAACACGATAGGAGCCAAAACGATTAATACTCGAGACTCGACACCAAAAATTTCTATCTGAGTTGGGGTGCCTACGTTTCGGTTAATAAATTGCATCGCGGCGATCGCACCGAGGAACCAAACAGTGGGGACTCCTAGAGCATGAATTGATAACCAGCGAACAGTATAAATTGGATAGTCTGTTGCCGGGCGTTGCTGAGTTTGAACGTTACTTGTCATTGCCTTAACTCTCTAAGTCACTAAAGATAATTGCTGAAAAAAACCAGCTCAAATCGAAAATTCTTAAGGGATTTTTCCCAGCTTTCCTATTTCAATGAAGGAGCTGTCTTAGTCGCTTGCTCTGCAAAATACTCGTCAAATTGCTCCTTAGCGTTAAAGCGCTCCTCCACAAGGGGCAACTTATCCGGTCCTGTTACGTTGAAATACTCGCCCGGTCGAGGGGGGCCAAAGGCGTCGTAAGCAAGTCCCGTCGCCACAA
Organism: uncultured cyanobacterium; assembly: GCA_937894105.1. Classification (GTDB taxonomy): domain Bacteria; phylum Cyanobacteriota; class Cyanobacteriia; order CACIAM-69d; family CACIAM-69d; genus CALGDE01. Next base: position 7,422 of record CALCTI010000646.1, on the reverse strand, counting down.
ACAGCCACCCGGAAATGAAAATTGCTGGAAAATTGACCACGTGCAACAGCCAAAACTGCGGATCGGTGACGATATCCCCAAGGGGGCGTTCTCCTGTACTACCTGCCATAAACGTTCTCCTTCTTTTGAAACGTGTTGAAAACTTTGCAGCTTCGGTAAATTCCCAGGATTTTTACGGGGGCTAAATGCCAATTGAACCGCTGAGCCGTTGCCTAAGCTTTGCAAAACTTATGGTTAACCTAGTGTGCATTAATCAGGAATTACTGTCAATAATGTATACCAACTACCAGTAAAGTTAATCATCTAAATTAGGGGCAATATATTTACATTCCCCACGCAGAGCGAATTTCAAGGATATTTTAGGTAGATCTCTATTGCTTAAATAAATTAAGATCGCTGCTTATCACAAAGATCTCTTGATAAAAGAGCGGTCATGCCTTTCCCTGGCTTCTCGATCGCTTTTTCCAATCATTCAGACCAAGATTAATGGGAGCTTTCTGCCGGAAAACCTTAAGACAGGGCTGCATACTCTGCCCAAATTACGGTTGACCCAACTGCGAGGCTTGATATGGACTGATGAAACCCACTAACCCACTAAAAAGCGGCTTTAGCCCCATATGACTCTCAAGAGGAGCTGACGGTAGAGGGAATTGCCGGGGCTGAGTTAGTGTCAATTTGTAGCCCTTCCCAGCCCATATGCCCTTGGAGCAGTGACTCTGCTTGGGTTGCGTTTAGGGGGCGAGAGAATAGATAACCTTGCCCGTAATCACACCCCAGTTTTCTAAGGCGAGTTAACTGGTCTAGGGTTTCAATACCTTCGGCGATCGTGCTCATTTTTAGCCCTCGCGCCAGGTTGAGGATGGTACGCACTACAGCGGTGCCTTCTTCATCTCCCATATGCTGCACAAAGGACTGGTCAACTTTTAGAGCATGAATGGGGAAGCTTTGTAGACGGCTGAGGGATGAGTAGCCGGTACCAAAGTCGTCAATATAGGATTGAACCCCCAGCAGCTGGAGGCGCGACAGGCGATCCACCACGGATTCAATATTTTCGGTAATGGCTGTTTCGGTGACTTCAATGCGCAGGTGGGCAGGATCGATGCCCTTATCAAGAAGGGTGGCTTGAACCCGTTCGACCAATTTGGGTTGGGTAAATTGTCTCCCGGAAACGTTGACGCTGACGGTCATATCAGACTTCATCCATCCGCGATCGCTCCACAGTTTCACCTTGTCGCAGGCCGTTTCTAGTACCCACTGTCCCAGTTGCAAAATTAAATCGGTTTCTTCGGCAACCACAATAAACTGACCGGGAGAAATCCAACCTCGCTGGGGATGATGCCAACGCACTAAGGCTTCGAAGCCCTTAAGGGTTAGATCTTGCAGGGAAACAATGGGCTGGAAGTGTAGGTCCAGCTCGCCTTTGGCGATCGCCTGGCGCAAATCACTTTCTAACCGCAGCTGAGTCAAAGTATGCTGGTGCATTTTGGCATTAAACACCTCGTAGCGCGACTTACCCTTATGCTTCGCGGCATACATGGCAATATCGGCGTCGCGCATCCATGATTCCCAGCGATGATAGGGAGCCTGGGAGTGGGGTTCCACGCTGAGGGCAATGCCGATGCTGGCGCTGGTGTAAAAATCGTGACTTTGAATGCGGAAGGGCTGTCGTAAACGCTCCTGAATGCGATCAGCAATATGAATCGCATCATCAACGGATTCCATGTCGTCCAGCAGCACCGCAAACTCGTCGCCCCCTAAGCGAGCCACCATATCGTTGCCGCGCATACATCCCTGCAGTCGCTGACCAATTTGCACCAGCAGATCGTCGCCAGCATGGTGCCCCAAACTGTCGTTCACCACCTTAAATCGGTCTAAGTCGATATACAGGATGCTATACAGCCGATCCAGGTGACGCTGGCTCTTACGAAGGGTGCCCTGGAGACGATCCACAAACAGGTTGCGGTTCGGTAGCTCCGTTAAAGCGTCATAAAATGCGGTGTAAGTCAGCTTTTCCTCTACCTCTTTGCGGGCGCTAATGTCCTCCACGATGGCAATGGTGTAGGCATCCTCTTGGTTACTGGGGGAAACGAGGGAGACGGTGACGTTTGTCCATTGAGTGCGATGATCTTTTCGCACGTAGCGCTTCTCCATGGAAAAAGATGGAATTTCTCCTCGCCACAGACGTTCGGAAAGCTGGACGTTTTTATCTAAATCTTCGCTGTAGGTAATATCTCGGTAGTTTAGTCCGATAACCTCTGACTCCTGGTAGCCCATGAGGGAGCAGAATTTTTCGTTGACTTTGATGTAGTTCCCTTTGGGATCGAGCTGGCTGATGCCGACAGCGGCCTGCTCAATAATGGCGCGGAATCGTTCTTCGCTGTTGCGTAGGCTAGCTTCGGCCCGTTTGCGATCATCAATATCAGTGCAAGATCCCACCATACGAACAACGCTACCGTCGCTGTTCCATAGGGCTTGACCTCGGTCTAAAATCCATTTGTAGCTGCCATCTTTGCACCTTAGGCGATATTCGCAGGAGTAGGTGGGGTCCTTTTGGTTGAGGTGACGCTGGAGTTCTTTAAGGACTTGGTCGCGATCGTCAGGATAGATTCGCCCCTCTCGCTCTCGAATGGTGTTGCCGATTTCGTGATCTTTAAAACCCAGCATCGCCTTCCAGCGCGTGGAGTAAAACACCTTATCCTTGCGTACATTCCAATCCCAAATGCCATCGTTATTGCCCTGAAGGGCAAGTTGCCAACGTTCTTCGCTAGCCCGCAAAGAATCTTCTGCCCGTTTGCGTTCGGCAATATCCTCCACCACCACCACGGCATACTGCACCGTGTCGTTATCGTCACAGGCTAGGGAAACTGATAAATTAACCCACTGCACGTGACCATTTTTGCGCAGAAAGCGGGTAGAAAAGTTGTAGGTACTTTGGTGGGCTCCCATTTTCTCTAGCCCCTCTCCCAGGTACCAAGGGCTGGGCCAATCAGAATAGCGATCCTCTGGATGGGTCAGGGCTACCATATCTAGCCCAATAATTTCTGGTTCGGTGTAGCCCACAAGCTGACACAGGCGCTGATTTACCTCGACGATCGCGCCCTTTTGATTAGTGCGATAGATGCCAACGGCAGCTTGCTCGAAAATTTCCTGGAATTATATTTGATGCTGGAACACCGCTGATTATAGCTGTACCGGGGTATCGAACCAACGATAAACGGCGATCGCCACCGCCGCCGCCAATACGCTCCCCACGCTAAAAATAATCGTCGAGCGATTGTAACCGTGAAGCCATCCATTGGCTGGGGCTAGGGCAATCAACCACCGGTCTCGAGGAAACTGTAAGGTTTCAAGCACCGGTTTATTTTGGCCGTCGTTGGCATCAAGGGTCAGTAACAGTCCTTCGTCACCAAATAGGGGGGAGTAATCGCCCGTTTCATTATTTTCATCAGCCACTAGGTATCGATAACGGGTGGATGATCGCGTTTGAAAGCTACTGTCTTCTGAACGTGGGGTGACTTTTTGCCACAGTAGCCTCGAAGACAAGCTGATTTGCACCACTCCCCATAACTCTGGACGGGGTGCATTGCGAGTGGCACCATCAATAATGGCAACTTGCACATGAATAATCTCGTCCTCAGGACGCACATGCACCCCTCCCACCACAAGGCGATCGCGCAGTTGGTCAACGGATAGCGATCGCCCCATCGGTTGATAAAAACCCTGAATCAACAGCTCCAGGTCTGACTTGAGATGCCCGTCATCAAGGCGCCTATCCTTTGACCTCCCCTCACCGGAGACAGTTGCCTGTCCAGTCTGATCCACGTTTGAATTAGCCTCTGTGCTGATGCCTGCCCCTTGAGGTTCAGGGGGCACAGCGGAACTCGCCTGGCTCAAACTGCCTGAATTGAAATCAGAACCGTTATTCTCGCCAGTCAGTGGCACTTCGCTTAAGTCACGACTTTTATAGGGAGCAGCCCCCGGACGCAACAGCGTAACCTGATTAATACTTTCACTATTTTCCCAGTGTCCAAAAACAGTTGGAACCTCACTGCCTCGGGGAGAAAGCCAAACTTTTGCAATGTCCTTAAACCCCTCGGCTGTTAAATCAGGGTTTCGAATGATGTAGTTTGCAATACCCTTGGAAATTTGAACTTCCTGCTGAATAGCAACACCAATTTGGGCGTGGATAAAGTTGAGATGATCTGTGGCGCTGGTTTTTCTGCTAAATACGTGGCGATCGCGCTCATGGTTATCAATCATCCATCCCCCAAAAAGGAGGAGACTGCCTGCCACTAGAGCACTTAGAGAAGAAACAAGGCGCACTTTCATAGATAAAATGCAAAAACTAAAAAGTAATGAAAGGAGTGATTTCAGGAAAACTGACAGGGTTTACGCAGGCGGAGTATGCTCTCATCCTCAAGCTTAATTGTTCACATAGCATTGGCGAAGCTAATAGGGGGGTGGGATTAGGACAGCTGGAATTTTGTAAAAGTCCTAATGAAAAAGATTTGGGCATTTGAATGCGTAAGTATCTTAGGGTGATTTTGCCATCGTAATGCGTGATAGGAACTTTTCTGAGCAGAGAACTGACTATTTAGTCCGGATGTTAGAAAGCCATTAGGAAGCAAGGTTGAAGGCGCAAAAGTTAGAGACTTAGGTTTGATTTCTACAAGGCAAACTTTATCTATTTTATTTAACTCTTTAGCTTAAAGTTGCGAGCTCAAGATTCGAAACTGGGCGGCAAAGCAATAATTTAACCACTTCTAACGTTTTGACTTTCCATAAAACTAACAATCAAAGCCTAAGCAAGGTTTATAAGTATTTTGGGCAGTTTCTATGGGCTGTTTTTGTAAGTTTGGCGCTGATGATTAGCCCCGACAGCTTTTCAATGCCACTGCGTGTAATTGCTTATTGGATCTACGAACTAGGGTGCGCTATCGCTGGAGGCAAAGTTGGTATGTTCTGAGAATACCGCGATCGCTTCAAAGGTATAAATAATGCCCCCTAAATGCCTCCTAAATCATCCAGGAAAAAGCTTAGGACTTAATTAACTATAGCTCTCCAACTTAGTTGTTTTTTGGGATATTCCCTTTAGCTTGAAATAGGGTTGCGAAAAATTTAGGTCGGCATAATTAGCTAGGTTGAATCGCCATACATACATTGAATCACCACAAAGTATTAACAATCCATAGCATTTCTTCCATTGGGTCTACTGTTTACTTTGCCCCAAACCTCTGTTGGAGATATCAACTGAACCCCACACCCAAATTGCGGTTAAGGTTTCAGCTTTTAGGAAATTCTTGTTTTAAAGGACGTGCTATGTGTGGTGGCTATTAAGCCCTTGATGAAGTGAAGTGTCAGTTCTAGATCTGGAGGGCGAGGGTCTTGGAAAATAGGGGAGTTGTGTCTAGGAGTTTGCCCGATGGGAGAGTTGAGATTAGAGGTCCTAGGTGAAGAAACGAATGGCAAATTGGGAAATATAACGGCGGAGAACGAGGCGATCACCCCTGGCAAAACCCTGTGTAAACCCTCAGTTCAAAGGCTAGACAAAGACTCTTCTTCAAAAGACGTACCTTCTAAAGGTGCGCCACCAATAGGTGTTGTAGGAGAAAATGACTCAGACAGCGCCCCCCAGTCTTCAGGGTTACTGACTCTCCCTATGGAAGGGGAAACCCAAGCACGGAAGGCGACCCATTTAAAAGTTTGCATGGAAGACGATGTGCAGTGCCAATCCCTAACAACGGGTTTGGAGCGTTATCGATTTCGCCACTGTTGCTTGCCGGAGTTGGGGTTCGATGATTTAGATTGCACCGTTAATTTTTTAGGCGGTGCTTTAAAGGTGCCCCTGTTAATTTCATCCATGACCGGCGGCACGGATTTAGCTTGGGAGATTAATCGGCGGTTAGCGCGGGCGGCCCAAGCTTACGGGCTAGCGATGGGGGTGGGGTCCCAACGGGTGTCGGTGGAATGTCCGGAGACGGCGCAAACCTTTGCGGTGCGATCGCTGGCTCCCAGCGCGGTGCTGCTGGCTTAGTTGGGGGCGGTGCGGCGCGGCTGGGGGGTTGGGGGCGGCGGGGCAGCTCAACTACTCCTATGGGGTCGACCAGTGTCGGCGGGTGGTGGATACCCTGGAAGCAAACGGGCTGATCTTGCACCTAAACCCCCTTCAGGAGGCGGTGCAAAGTCGGGGCGATCGCGATTTTTCCGATTTGCTGTCAAAAATTGAGCAGGTGTGTGCGGCGCTGCCGGTGCCGGTGATTGCCAAGGAGGTGGGTAACGGTATTTCGGGGGCAATGGCCCGGGGATTATTAAAGGCAGGGGTCGCGGCGATCGATGTGGCGGGGGCGGGGGGCACGTCCTGGGCTCAGGTGGAAAGTGCGCGGGCAACGGATCCGCTCCAGCGGCGGTTGGGAAGCACCTTCCGCGATTGGGGTTATCCCACAGCGGATTGTGTGGTGTCCGTGCGGGACGTGGCTCCCCATGTGCCCCTGATCGCGTCGGGGGGACTGCGGACGGGACTGGATGTGGCGAAGGTATTGGCGTTGGGAGCAGATTTGGCCGGTTGGCAATGCCGTTTTTGCGGGCGGCAGGGAAGTCAGAGGAGGCGTTAGGGTTTGAAATTGAAGCGCTGACGGCGGAGCTAAAAACGGCTATGTTCTGTGCGGGCTGTGGATCGATAGCGGCGTTGCGATCGCCCCATGTGTGGCAAAACGTTCTTTGATTCGCTACACGATAAAAACCTGGGCACATTGCCATGCGTCCAGGTTTTTATTCGCGCCCTAATTTTTTGCCCTAGTTTTTACCCAAAATATAGGGTGATTCCACCGGTCCAACTTTGTTTTCGCTCGCTAGGGCTTGGTAGCTCATAACGGCAATGTCAGCGCGGGTAGCGGGGGTTTGTAACTCTAAGAACTGACCGCCAGCATTGGCAACTAGACGGTTTTCCACGGCGGCGGCGATCGCCGGTCGTGCCCAATCGGGTACCTGGTCACCATCGGAAAACTGTCCCAGCACCTGATCAGGATCCCCTTGGGGCGTTAGCTTCAACCCAGAAACAAAGGTTAGCAGGGCCTCCAATCGGGGAATAGGGCGGTTCGGATCGAAAGTGCCGTCGGGATAGCCTTTCATAAAGCCCATCTGGACGGTTTTGGTAACAGCTTCGGTGCCCCAAAAATCGGCGGCAATATCGCTAAATTCATTCGCTTCTACCGTGGGCTGACGATCGCCATAGGCTTTGGCCACAATAGCCGCAAGCTGAGCACGGTTCACCGGCTGGTCGGGGGCAAAAGTATTATCGGGAAAGCCTTCGATAAAGCCGAGCTGAGTGACCTGATTTACAAAAGGAGCAGCCCAGTGGCTATCGGGCCCGTCGTCTAACGCCTGGGGAGCTGGGGGGGGTGCCGGGGGAGCAGCGCCTACGGG
>CALCTI010000645.1 GCA_937894105.1 uncultured cyanobacterium | reverse complement strand
AACCAGCGACCAATCGATTAACAGTCGACCGCTCTACCACTGAGCTACTGAGGATTAGTGGGGTGCGCTTATTTCTGGCGCGGTATTCAAGATACTTAAAACGCCTGAGACTTGTCAAGCGTCTACAGAAAAAGTGGAGAAGTTATTTTTGAGGCGTCTCGACGATTCAGCTTTTTAAGCTAGGTAGGACCTTTTGAATCAGAGCTCTTGGGGAAGTTTGTTCAACGGGACGTGAGTTGCTTGATTTGAATGCTGCCCGGGCTTGGCTGTCGTGTTTGCCTTCGGATTTTTGTGGGGTCCAGTGAACCTTGTGGAAGGGGGCGATCGCCCGGACCCAAACGGCCGATTCCCCAACTGGTTGATTTTCCGAAGAAATACACCTGAATTAATGACTCATTCTTTACTCTCCCAACTACCCCCTAAACCGCCGCCATTGCTGGGATAAGCCCCCGTGGAGAGTCCTGAACCGGTTAGGCAGGTGGGTGACCCGTGGCGAGGTGGAAAAAAGAGTGCCACATCGCACCCTGTTCTATCCGGACCCCATCCCTACAGTAAAGGTGTCGAGACGGAGACCGGTTACGGCGACTTTAAGGTTTCCCAACCTGCCTCTCTCTCGACCCCATACACGCTGTTTCGGTGCATCTCCCACCTCGGAGGAACTTATGGTTAACGTCAAACTTGCTCCCGCTTCCACTGCTACCACCGGATCTACCTCTCGCCCTAAAACTAAGGCTCGATCTAAGACGCCAGCAACTCTACCATCACCGGATATGTCCGGCTACGTTAACTTGTCTTTAACGGATCTCGCTCCCGATTCTGCCGATACCAATGCAGGAGATATCAATGTAGAGGAAGCTGGGCGCACTGTCCTGCCCCTGTTGGATATTCTTTATAGTGACCTAGTTAACAGCACCGATCGCACCCCCGCCCGCGCCAAAACCGTGTTGCGCAGAATGATTAGCGAAGTGGAACGCGTTTGCGAAAAAAGCCACCGAATTCAGCGTTCTGGCGAAGTGCGTAATTGGCAACTGTCCCTAGCTCGCCACCGCCTCAATAAGTGCCTGGGCTACTACAACATGGGTAACAGCCGCGGCCGCCAAGAGCTGCACACCACCCTCAGCGCCATCATTTACCGCTACGTAGCTCCCGCCAATGTGCAAATGGGTTTCCAGGCTCGCTACGTGTTGATTGAAGACTTTATGCAGGCGTTTTATATTGAATCCCTGCGCGCCTTCCGTCGGGAAAATGACATGGATGCCACCTATCAGCCCCGCACCCGCCTAGAGCTGGCGGAATATCTCATGTTTACGGAACAGTACGCGAAGCGGCGTATTTCCCTTCCTGGCTGCCGTAATCAACAGCTGGTGGTGCTGCGAGCAAAGACCTTTTCCCGGCGATTGCCTCCCGAATTGAATATTGATATTGAGCACGCGGTGGAAGCGGCCCGCACGGAGGAAGCTGAAGCCCAGGCGCGATCCAGCGCAGCTCAACAGGGGCGAGAAAAAATGGAGTCCGAAGCGGTGGATCCTTCTGAGGCGGTGCTGCGCGATCGCATCGTGCAAGAACTCATCCAGTACCTAAAGGATCAAAATCAGGAGGAGTGCATCGACTACTTCACCCTGCGCCTTCAGGATATGGCTGCTCCAGAAATCGACGAAATTTTAGGCTTAACCTCCCGCGAGCGAGATTACTTGCAGCAGCGATTTAAGTATCATGTGGAGCGCTTTTCCCGGATTCACCAGTGGGATTTGGTTCACCAATGGCTAGGGGTAGAATTGGATTCCCGTTTGGGGCTGTCAGTGCTCCAATGGGATACGTTCTGGACTGGGCTAGATGAAACGGATCGTAATTTGGTGAGCATGAAGCAGCTCGGCGTTGATGACGATACTTTGGCCGGGGCGATCGCCTGCACCCCCAAACAAACCCAAAAGCGCTGGTTCAAACTCCTAACCAAAGCCTGGACCCTCCGCAATGGAAAGTAGAAGCAATTTCAACAGATGCCCCAAAATCAAGGCTAAAAAAGCCCCTCTCCTTGGAGGGAGAGGGGGTTGGGGAGAGGGCAAACAGCGGTTAAATCCCCCAGTTAAATGGTTAAATCTTCGAACCTAAAACACGTTTAATTCTGAACGTTACGGTCCTCAACCACCCGGTCAATCTAGCCATACTCAAGAGATTCTTGAGCCGATAGCCAATAATCCCGATCCGTATCGCTACGTATCTGATCCACATCCTTACCGCAGTTATCCGCCAGCACCTGGTCAAGCTGCTTACGGGTACGCAAAATCTCCTTCGCCTCAATATCAATATCCGTTGCCTGTCCCCGGAAACCACCCATACTGGGCTGGTGAATCATAATCCGCGAGTGGGGTAGCGCCAGCCGTTTACCCTTTGCCCCCGCTGACAGCAAAAACGCCCCCATGGACGCCGCCAAACCAACACAAATGGTCACCACGTTGGACTGAATATGCTGCATGGTGTCGTAGATAGCCATTCCCGCCGTCACTGACCCGCCAGGAGAGTTGATATACAGCACAATATCTTTACCCGAATCTTCCGAATCCAGATAAAGCATTACCGCCACGATTTCGTTGGCAATTTCATCATCCACTTCCTTACCCAGAAAAATAATTCGCTCTTGGTAAAGGCGATTATAAATGCTGATCCACTGGGTGTACTGGCTGCCGGGCAGACGATAGGGAACCTGGGGAATACCGATAGGCATGGGACTGTTACTCCTGGGAACGTTCTAATAGATTGCGCTGGGAAATGGCGCTGAGAAATGGCGCTGAGAAATGGCGCTGGGACAATTACGAAAATCATTTCAGGGAAGTTTTAAATCCCGGTTAGCCAATACCGCTGCCGGCCACAGAGGGCAACTTGGCTTCGGGGGACTGGGGATCGAGCACCGTATCGATGATGCCGTATTCTTTCGCCTCATCCGGCGTCATGTAATAGCGACGGTTCATATCCTGACGAATGCGCTCTGGATCTTGTCCCGTGTAATCAGACATCACATCCACCACCATATTCTTTGTGCGCACCACCTCTTGGCTTTGGATTTGAATATCGGTGGCCTGACCGCGGGCAGCGCTTTGGGGCTGTTGCAACACGATTTTTGCGTTGGGCAAGCTGGCGCGGAATCCTTTGGTGCCTCCCGCCAACAGTAAGGCTGCCATACCCACGGCGGAGCCTAGACAAATGGTGTGTACCGGCGGCTGGATATAGCTCTCGCGGATCCGCGCGGCGGCGATGGTCGTGCGAACGCCGCTGATCAGCAGCACGATCTGCTCGTCGGACTCGTAGACGAGCTCGCCCGTGATCACCTGGCCGTCCTGCAGCACC
>CALCTI010000644.1 GCA_937894105.1 uncultured cyanobacterium | reverse complement strand
CGGACCATACAAATAGGGAGCAGCCCTGTCTAAATTATCTTTTTGCGACAGAACCCATCCACCATTAGCACCAGATCCACTGCATTTTTGGGTAAGTGGGGATTCGTTTCATCTCCTAAAATCGGCTGTAAATTATCAAGCTGGTATTCCTCTTTCATCCAGCCCAAAATATCTATCATCTCCGGCTGCACATCCACTGCTAAAATCCTCTTCTCTGGCACTTTCGGCGCAATACGGGTGCTGAAATAACCGGTGCCAGCGCCAATATCAACCACCACGTCATCGGGGCGCAGGCGATCGCCACCGATGGCTTTTCCTGACTTTCGCGCCTGCCCCGCTCCAACCAACCAGCGCCTTCATACCCCATTACCTTGGCAATTTCTCGCCCTAGATAAACTTTGCCAATACCGTCGGAACTAGGGCGATCACGATAGGTATAAACCGAGCTGGCGGCGTCTAAATTTACTATCGTATCGACTTTATCTACCACTGCTGAATTTGCGGCGTCCGGTAAGGGGAGATCAGCGATCGCAGGCTTAGCCAGAGGACCTCCCCAAATAAAGCAACCACAAATCAGCAATCCTAGTAGCCATAAAACAGCAACTCGCCAGGAAAACCGTTTAAAAATTCCCATTCTTTTCACTTTCAAAAAAGTGTTGACAAAGGTTATTCAAATCCAGTTTATTCAAACGCCAGTTTGTTCACAGACCAATTTACTCACACGCTAATTAATAGAACCAGGGTCAGTACAACTATAGAATTCGTCGAAAACGATCTAAATATAAACGAGAAACAGAATCCTCTGGACAGTGTTCTAAACATTCGCTAAAACAGCCTTTGGCTTGTGCTAACTGTTGGCTATGGAATAGCATAACGCCTTCTTCAAATCGGCTTCGCGTTTCTATTTTCCTTTGGCAGGTTTCCGGTGAATCGTTGTCAAAAACTTCGAAAAGGGTAATGTTTTCAGTTTTTCCTTTAACGACAACCCGATCAACGATTCGAATCTGATAGTCAGTGGAGCTCCCTAACTCCACAAAGGTGCGATCGCTAATTAATAGGGAAGCCCCATAAACTTTTGTCAAATTTTCAATCCGGGACGCTAAATTAACGGCATCGCTAATGGCAGTGGTATCCATTCGTTTTTCTCCCCCCACAGTGCCCAACATCAAAGTGCCCGTGTTGATGCCAATTCCCGTTCTAATAGCAGGTAAATCAGAGTCTTTTTTAGAGTGATTGTGTTCTTTTAGTCGCCGTAACATGGCGATCGCCGCCTTCACTGCATCATCAGCATTTCCGGGAAATAAAGCCATAATGGCATCGCCAATATATTTATCAATAAATCCGTTATTTTCTAAAATTGCTGGTTCCATCTGCGATAAATAGCTATTAATAAATCGGAAATTATCCTCAGGGCTCATGCTTTCGCTTAAGGGTGTAAAGTCGCGAATATCCGAAAACAATACCGACATTTCTCGTTGAACAGCATCCCCAATTTTTACATCTAAAATGCTCTCTTTGTTGAGAATATTTAGAAACTCCCGAGGAACAAATTTTGCATAGGCTCTAGTTAGGTGAGACAGGCGTAAATGGGTTTTTAATCGAGCTAATAGTTCGCGTTTTTTAATGGGTTTAGTTAAATAGTCATTAGCTCCTTTGCTCAGTCCTTGAACAATATCATCAGATTGATTTTTGGCCGTCAACATTAAAATTGGCAGCTCATGGGACGGATATTTCTCTCGTAGGGTTTGGGTGACTTCATAGCCGGTCATTCTCGGCATCATCACATCGAGCAAGATTAAATCTGGCTTTAACCCTTTGTCAATAAATGCCAGTGCCTCAACGCCATTATTCGCTTGGGTTACGGCAAAGTCTTCCAGGGAAAGATGATTAACCAAGACCTGTAAATTAATCGGTTCATCGTCAACAATTAAAATTCTAAACTTGCTGCCGCTGTTTAAGGTGGGCAGCGTCAAATCCGTTTCTGCAGGGGAATTTTTACTAAGAATTCCATTAGTAATCTCAGCAGTAACCAAGCTGCGTTCTTCGCTTCTGAGGCGATCGCCGATGGTTTCTGCTAGTGCTAACGTGGGCGCTAATGTAGATGAATCAATCTTTTCAACGTGATTAACTTCCTCTGGAATAGTGGGCAACGTAAAGGTGAATTGGGAGCCTTTACCCATAACAGATTTGACAGTAATATCTCCTCCGTGTAGAGAGACTAATTGCTTGGTGACGGCTAACCCTAATCCGGTACCGCCATATTGACGTGAGGTAGAACCATCAGCTTGTTCAAAAGACTCAAAAATGCGCTCCAATTTATTTCCAGGAATGCCAATTCCAGTGTCAGAAACTGTTATTGCTAAATATTGTTGTGGAACATTATCCGATAATTTTGATGGGCGATCGCCATTCCTCTCATTTCTACGCATCCCATTTCTATTACCTTCATCACCATTAACCAAAGCACCGTTTTTATATTTGCCCTTATCATTGTTACTATAACTAACTGAATCACCACCCTTTTCAGATCCATTCTGATCACTCAGATATTGATAGGAAACCAGTTCAGCAGATACCCCAATAAATCCTTCGTCGGTGAATTTGATGGAATTTCCAACCAGGTTATACAGTATCTGCTGAAGGCGATTCTCATCCGCATGGGCTAAGGGAAATGCAGGAGAGATTGCATTAATTAAGGTTAAATTTTTATCTTGGACTAAGGGCTGGCAAAGGCGTAAGATTGCTTCCACAATTTCTCGAATGCCCACAGGTTTTCGCTGTAGTTCAATGGCTTGGTGGCGTAATTTAGAAAAATCTAAAATATCATTGACCAGCGTATTCAGTCGATAACAACTTTGAACAACTAAGGTTAAATTTTGACGCTGCTTATCGTTTAACTCTCCTGCAACACCGTCAAGCATGGATTCGGCAATGCCAATGGTGCCGTTTAAAGGCGTCCGCAATTCGTGGGAAGTATTGGCTAAAAATTCATCTTTAAGTTCGTCCAGGCGCTGCATTTGTTCATTTTTTGCCTGGAGCGAGGCAAAGGATTCTTGGAGCTGGGCCGCCATCTGATCGAACGACTGAGCAAGTTCGCCAATTTCATCCTGGCGATCCAGCTGAATTGATCGGTCCCAGTTACCGCTAGCTAAGGATTTTGCCGAGGCGTTGAGGTGACTAATGGGAGCGACTACCCAGCGAGAGGTCAGGATGCCGATGCCGGTGGAAATGGCTAGTGCCAATACACATAGGGCAACGGTGGTGCGGGTATTGGCGTAAATGCGCGCCATAAAATCTTGCTCGGGAATGATCACCACGATCGCCCAATTAATGCCACCAGACAGACGAAAGGGGGTCACCTGAACCAGTTGTTTTTCCCCATCCACCCAAACAACGGTGCGAAAGCTATTATCCAGACGACCAAAGCTCCCCAGTTCCCCCAAAATATGGGTTGCGGTTTCACTGATTAGAGGGCTATTGCTTTGTCCCGCTGTTAACCGCGTGGGCTGATCGTCAGTGCAGCCAAAGGGGGACTCGTCCGTGGAGGCGGCCACCAGTTGCCCTGTGTAGTCCACCACAAAGGTTTGTCCCGTTTTTCCTACGTCTAGCCCTCGCAAAAAGGTGCTGATATCCAGGAGAGAAATATCAACAGCGAAGACCCCTTGCAAATCCTTTTCGGCAGAATTACCTTGAAATCCTGGTTTTTGTTGATAGATGGGCAGAACTGCTGGCAGGGCTAAGTTGGCGTAGGGAGCAGCCCAAATATAAATATCTTCCCAGGCAGCCTGACGGGAATTGACGGCTCCCACGTACCACGGTCGTACGGAGAGGTTGTAGTCCGGCACCATCGATACGTCATCCGTGCGATCGCCCCTTTCATCTAGCTGATAGGTATAAAAGTTGTCATCATCCGGTCCATTCTCGCCGGAGACACCCACATTAAAAGACCCGTCACCGTTGCGCCCGGCACCAATAAATTTACCGTCAGCGCTGCCGTAGTAAATATACGTTGCTGAGCTAAATCGCTGAATTTGCTGAACAAAATGCTGCTCTAGGGCGTCCCTGTCATTGAGGTCCAACTGCCCAAGACGCACGCTGTCGTAGTTAATGCGGTTAATAATCTTAGGAATAGACAGGTAGTTATCGAGGCGCTCTTCAATGCGATAAACCACCTCTCCCTGAAGCTGGGTGGCCAGGTCTTCAACGGCTTCTTGACCATTGCGATAGGACCAGTATCCCGTGAGCCCCACTGCCACAAAAATTTGTAGGGCAAAGGGCACAACCAGCACTGTTCGTAGGGGCAATCGTTTTGAAAGGGTCGCCAGAGAAGCCATTGCAGCAAAGGCTAGTTTTATAGATTTCGTGAAAGTCGTTCCCCTGCCTTAGCGGCAATACACCCCAGGGAACCGTAAAAAACTGCCGACAAAGCAATATAAAAAGCTATGGACAAGTCCTTAAGCGTCGCTGTCCCTAACCTTTCTAATGCTACCAACTGCTCCCTAGTGTGTCGCCATTGTGCACCCGTAGAACACGTTAATTTCCTTTCCTGTTTTCGTTACAAAAGCAGGAAATTGTATTGTTTTTTATTTGTCTATGGCAGTTTGCAGTTTGTTTTGGTTGGTTTTGATTTGTTTGACCGCATGATTTAGTCGCGCTTTTCTTCTTCATGCTCTGCCGAAGCCTTTGACTTTAAACGCCAGCCTGGCTTAACCATTTGCCGCGATCGCGCCACCACCAATGCGTCATCCTGCACGTCTTTGGTAATGGTAGACCCTGCGCCGACGGTCACGTCATTGCCTAGGGTGATGGGAGCTACCAGGACGCTATTGGAGCCGGTTTTGGTGCGATCGCCAATAACGGTTTTATGTTTGTTCACCCCGTCGTAGTTGGCGGTGATGGTGCCTGCGCCAATGTTGCTGCCGGTGCCCACGGTGGCATCGCCCAGGTAGGACAGGTGGGATACGTTGGTGCGATCGCCCAGGGTGGTCTTCTTCAGCTCCACAAAATTGCCAATGCGGCAGCGATCGCCCGTCACCGCCTTGCCGCGTAGGTGAGCAAAGGGACCCACCCGAGTGCTTGCCCCCACTGCACTATCCACTACCACCGAATGCAGCACCATAGCATCGGCTCCAATCACCGCGTTTTCCACCAGACTGCCCGGTCCAATAACAGCCCCCGCCGCGATTTGGGTATTGCCTCGCAAATGAGTCTGGGGCTCAATAACCACATCGGCAACCAGCTCCACGGCATCGTCGATGGTAACGCTGGCGGGGTCCAAAATTGTTACGCCCACCCGCATCCATTTTTCCTTGATGCGCTGTTGTAAAACTTGATACGCAGCGCTGAGTTGAACTCGGTCGTTAATGCCCCAAATTTCCTGGGGGTTCTCCACGTCCACCGCGATCGCCGGCCGCAAAGTGCCCAGCACATCGGTCAAGTAATATTCCTGCTGGTCGTTGTCATTGCTGAGATCGGGCAAGATTGCTGATAAATCCGCCCAGCGGAAACAGTAAATGCCAGCGTTAATGCGATTGTTTTTACGCTGTTCTGGGGAGCAATCTCGATGTTCAATAATTTCTTGCACCGCTAGCTGATCGCCAGACTCATCGCAAAATACGCGCCCGTAGCCCGTTGGATTCGGCAACTGTGCAGTTAAAAGTGTGGCGGCGCTAGCGGCATCGCGATGGGCATCCAACATTCCTTGTAATGTGCTCGGACGCAGCAGGGGCACGTCCCCATTAAGCACCAATAAATCTCCTTCAAATCCCTTCAGGGGCTTCAGCACCTGCTGCACGGCGTGCCCGGTGCCCAGCTGCTCCGTTTGCTCCACAAATTCCAAAGATTTGCCGTTGATGGTCACCTCTGCCAGTTGCGATCGCACCAGGTCCGCCTGATGCCCCACTACCACCAAACAGCGCTCCACATCAATTCCTGACAGGCTGTCTAGCACACGCTCCACCAGGGTTTTGCTCCCCAAGGAATGGAGCACCTTCGGCAGGTCAGACTTCATGCGCGTGCCTTTGCCCGCAGCCAAAATAGCAACAGCAACCATAGATTTTTTGGGATTTTTCCAGGAATGTCTTGGGAATTAAACCGTTGGCATCCTACCAGCGATCGCCCAAGCAAAGCCTCGATAAAAGTATTAGAGACCCATCCACAGGAGGCATAACCCATTCAAACTACACCGCCGCCAGCAGATCACACCATTGATAGGGATCAGTATTAACACTCAAATCAAGGTAGCTTAGTTTACGTTTTCTTGCGTGGTGATTATTGGAAAGCTTGACCTTTTGCTATTCAGCCTTGTTAGGGAGTTTACAAAAGTTCTAGGGCGTTACCGCTGATAGTCCGGACTGACCAACTCTGCGTGGAAATACTGAAACAGGAGGCTAGGTCCCCAGGCTCTTTTTCTGTTGGGGGTTCATTTTCCATGTTAAATATCGCGATTGGTTTTACGTTTTGTTTGTCCTTTGTGGCTGCCTTTCGCAGTTGGGGGCTGTCGCGGGATATTCGATCCCTAAGAAAGCGGTTAAATCGTATGGATGATGCGATCGGTGCGTTGACCCGACGCCTGGAGCTGCGCAGTAGTGATGAAAGAATGCGCCTGCGCACCTTGGAGGATGTGAGTCGAGGAAACCAGGGACAGCTGAAATTTTTGCTGGGGCGGATTCAGAAAGTTGAAGGGTTTTTGAAAGATCAAGGCTATGAAACCACCACGGGGCGCCGAGGAACGGCAGAAAATGTTAGCCGTTTGGACCTGAAGAGTAGTAAAAGTACTAGCAGCGTAAGCCCCGTTTCGCCTGTGCCTAGTCCAAGGCAGGTTTCACGGTACGTAAAGCCTAAATCTGAAGATGTGGCTAGCCGGGTGAAAGATATGTGGGGGTTGGGAAATTAGCTTGCCACTGCTGTCACCGATAGCGATTCTAGCTAGCCGTCCAT